>JAGLUV010000140.1 GCA_023134215.1 Candidatus Thorarchaeota archaeon
CAAGCCATGCTTGAGTATGGAACCAAGATTGTTGCAGGAGTAACACCGGGGAAAGGCGGTCAAGAGGTCAATGGAATCCCGGTTTTTGACACAGTAATGGAAGCAAAGGAGGCACATGATGCCACTGCTGCGGTAATCTTTGTTCCTGCACCGTTCGCAGGAGACGCCGCACTTGAGGCAATCGCTGCACAACTGAATCCTGTTGTTGTGATAACTGAACATGTTCCCGTTCGCGATGAGATTAGAGTAATCCATACCGCTGAAAAACAAGGAATTACTGTGATTGGCCCCAATACGCCGGGAATAGTCACTCCAGGAGCAAAGCAGAAGCTTGGCATCATGCCCGGTCACGTCTTTGCTGATGGTCCTGTAGGACTCATGTCACGTAGCGGCACACTAACCTATGAGATTGCTGCTGGGATGACATACGCAGGAATCGGAATGACCACTGCAATTGGTCTTGGTGGTGACCCATGCGTTGGACTGACGCCCATAAAAGCAGTCAAACTGTTCGAGAAAGACAATGATACCAAGGCATTGGTCCTTGTGGGGGAGATTGGCGGTGACGCAGAAGAACGTGCGGCAGCATACATCAAAGAAAACTATGATCGACCTGTCGTAGGCTTCATTGCAGGAAGAACCGCACCCCCAGGCAAGAGGATGGGACATGCAGGAGCCATCATAAGTGGCAGCACCGGAACTGCACAGGCCAAGATCAAGGCGCTGAACGACGCAGGTATACCAGTGGCAGAGAAGCCAAGTGATGTTGCCAGATTGCTCCAAGATGTCTTGTGAGCGGGCTCAGTACATGCAAATGGTGGCGTAGAGAGCATAAGTTTTTTAACGTCACCTAGCGGGGATGCCTGAGCAGACTTGAGGGGAACCAGATAGTCCGCCATTAAGGAATGAGGTTATAGATATGCCAGTAGCAGATATCGAAAAACGCAGACTTGCACAACATTATCTGCTCTACAAATCGGTGTGCCGTTATTGCGGAGCTACCAATCCGCTGAAGGCGAAGAAGTGTAGAAAGTGCCATACAAAGGACCTCAGACCGAAGAGGCGGTCTAGAAGGTAGTTCCTCCCGAGTGATGAGCCGGCGGTACTGGGCCGGTGGTCTAGCTGGCTATGACGTCGCCTTCACACGGCGGAGGTCACGAGTTCGAATCTCGTCCGGCCCACCATTCTATCTTCTGAAATACAGTTGAAAGCTGATCTAGAAACATTATGGGAGAAGCTATCGTGATTTCAAAGTGTTAACAGAAACCTACCTTGGTTCCCGTCGTATTAAGCCCAAGAGTTGCTTGTCAAGAACGGAATTCCATCTATCAAGAGGCTGTAACACAATTAGAGGAGCGGCATGATTGGGATGATAACCCTAGAAGCTATCATCAACCACACGAAAAGCACTAGCAAAACTGCACAGCAGGTAATAGAAGAAATCTGGCGTTCAAGGCGCTCCTGTGCCTGCAGAGTGCGTACGAAGCTACGAATGTAAACGCAATCCCCGCCCACTGTATTTTCGCTATCGTCCACCAAGGAAATCCAGAATTTGCACTCCGCACCTATGCAGCTGCCATCCCGAAAAGGGCAATCTAGTTTGGTCCCTAGTGCATCTGTATCCGAGTCGTTTCCAGATTCCGTCAAGAAAAGCCACTCTCCAATACTCGGTCGGAACTTATCGCTCCATCGGTATAAGCCTTTGCCACCAAGTATGAAAATAGTGTGACAACTGATTGCAATCGTCCTTGAGCTCTCCGTCACTCTTATAACGACATAGATTCTCGAGGCAGGCGGCACCGGAACAGGCAAATCCATGCTCGGAATGGTCCAAGCTATCCAAGCAATCGACAAGACAACAAGGGGCGCAACAATGCCAAAGCAAATCTACGACGTGGAAAAGTTCCTCGAGATGACTGAGAACGCAACAGAGTGTCGCGTGAAGCGAGGTGCAAACCAGGTCAAATTGAAGCTCCG
>JAGLUV010000141.1 GCA_023134215.1 Candidatus Thorarchaeota archaeon
ATAGGTCACCCTGTGGAGGATGTTGCAGGATACGTAGAAGGAGAAGCGCTGCACTTTGAATTGAGAGAAACCTCTCTTGGCAGCAAACCATTCCATCTCAGGGGGTACCAGAAAGACGCGGTTGCCATCTTCCATGCAGGTGGAGGAGTCAGAGGTGGTTCTGGTGTCGTTGTGCTCCCCTGTGGAGCTGGAAAGACGATGGTCGGTATGGGAGCCATGGAAAATCTTCAGACATCTACTCTGATTCTATGCCCCAATGTCGTGGCAGTTCGCCAATGGATAACAGAGCTCCTTGACAAGACGTCTCTAACACCAGAGCAGGTTGGAGAATACACTGGAGATGAGAAGCTAATTCGTCCAGTCACCGTTGCTACTTATCAGATTCTAACTTGGCGCAAGTCAAGAGATGATAAGTTCAAGCATTTCAAGATATTCGAAGCAAGGAATTGGGGATTGATAATCTACGACGAAGTCCATCTTCTCCCGGCTCCTGTGTTTAGGGCGACAGCGACTATCCAAGCCACTAGGAGGCTAGGTCTCACAGCCACCCTCATAAGAGAGGATGGACGGGAAGAAGACGTTTTCAGTTTGATAGGGCCCAAGAGATTCGACATGCCTTGGAAACAGCTGGAAGACCAAGGATGGATTGCGACGGCAATCTGCTATGAAATCAGGCTTGAACTTCCAGACGACATGAGAAGGAAGTACGCTCTAGCTGAAGACAGGAAGAAATACAGGATAGCAGCGGAAAATCCAAGGAAGCTTGAACTCATAAAGAAGCTATTGAGTCATCATAAGGATGACAATATCTTGGTCATCGGGATGTATCTTGATCAGCTTAGGATTATCGCAGAAGAAATAGATGCGCCGCTAATAACAGGTAAGACAAACAATGCTGAACGGCAAAGGTTGTACAACCTATTTCGTGACGGCGAATTGAAAATTCTCGTGGTTTCCAAAGTTGCTAACTTCGCTCTTGATCTTCCTGACGCCAATGTAGCAATTCAGGTGTCAGGAACTTTCGGTTCGCGTCAAGAGGAGGCTCAAAGGCTAGGGCGAATACTCAGACCTAAGAGCGATGGCAGCTTCGCGCGATTCTACTCCGTGGTAACCAGAGATACGCGGGACATGGACTTCGCCGCAAAGCGCCAGTTATTCCTAACTGAACAGGGCTACCAATATGTTATTGCATCAGTCGAAGAGAAAGTTTGGGAGGAACCACCCGAGTCGTTCTTCAACTAAGCGAGATGTCATCAAGAAGCATATGCAACTGTTTTGCCTTGGATTCGAAGTAAGTCCGTAGTGATATTTCGACATCGACTCCCGAGAGGTTTTCCTCAACGTTATTGCGCTCCAGATGAACAAGGCGCTCGAGAGTCCATGCAAGTGCAGAGAACAGCGCCAGTGGGGTCAATTCTGTGACAGTATCTGAATCATCAGATTCTGCAAGAAGAGGAAGTACGTGCTCGAAATCCACCACATCAAGAGGCTCTGCTGATAAGTAGGCAACATCGTATAGAGAATCCCCTACACAGCATGCCCCGACGTCAAGAAGCAGTGCCCTATCCGACTGAAAGATGATATTATCAGGACGAAGGTCCCCGTGCATTGTCCTGCAATTCCAGTTTGACGCATTCCGGAACAGAGTGGCAACTCCCTGCTCAAGTTCTCTGAATGAGTTAACAAGAGAGCTCAATTCGGACGTTTCTGTGTTCCTGCAATCAAGTAGCATATTCATCTTGTTAGTGATTTTAGTGGCATAGTGCCTTGCGGAAGGATATGAAGGAATTTCGGGAATATGTTGAGCTGCTAGACGATCAAGGCATGTTCTAGCAAGGTCCAACTCGTGCAAGCTGATATCACTGAGAGAAGCGTGCACAACACCCGGCTCATAGGCGCATATCATGAAAGGAGTGCCTCTCTCATCCTGAAGACGACCCACGCATAGTGGTGTCGGACTAAGACCATTCTCAGCCAAATGAAGAGCTATGCTGAACTCGATCTCAAAAGGATTGGTTTCAAACACAGTTGTGAGACCTGGAAGCTTCAGAACG
>JAGLUV010000142.1 GCA_023134215.1 Candidatus Thorarchaeota archaeon
TTTTTGTGAGCATGCCCCCGAAAGGGGGCCCTTTTTTTCTATCAGGCGAGATCGAAATAACCCAGAGGGTTTCTCCATGCTTCTATGACTGTCTAATCCATCACATGCGAACGGTCTCTCAATCGACGATAAATTATCTGAGCCATAACTAGTATTACTGCCCCAGAAGCTGCAGCTATAATTCCAACCATCGTCATCGGTTGAAATTCTTGACATCTAGGTCCTCTGCCATCTTGATTCTACCCAAGTGCATTCTCCCCTTTCACGATCGGGTCTTGTACTGGATCTGACGCAATAAGATGGCCCTGGTGCAAAGAGTAGCCCCGATTTTGTTCCGCCTCTATCAGTCACCCAAAGGAGGCCTTGCGACATCGAACTATGCTTCCTACCCTACGCCTCCGGTCGACACTTCAACGACGTATTCTTGGAATTGCTACCCGGTGATGGGTCGTTTCAACGGTGCCAAGCAGATCCTCAGCGGATTGATTTCGGCTCCGCATCATCGTCACATCCTGCTTGGACGTGTCGTTTCTGTTCCCAGAGCGAGGCTCTTGCCTCCCTGCTCGCGCAGGACCGGCGTCGACATGTAGTCGGGAGCTTCCTCAGCTCTCACCCCGAAGGATGAGTACCGTCAGTCGCGCTTTCGCTCCAGGGCCGCTCATATCTTCTACTTCTGCGCATAAAGAGGTTCGCTCCCTAGCTTTTGCCTGTGAGAATGGCTATGCAGGTCCTTGTGAGGTTCTCTTCTTCCACATGGACGGATATCTGCCTCTCTCCATGAAGACGCGATCTATCACAGCCACTATTCCGCTGCGAGCCTTTGCTAGCCACTCACTAGTTCCAGAGCTCTTCGCAATGGCTATGGCCTCGCCCTTGAGGGTTTTTAGCACGACGAGGTTTCCCTTCTTCATGCCGCTGGAATAACTGACTACACCACTGGCAGCTAGGTCTGCTCCATGGCATATTGCGTTCACAGCACTATCCCGCAAGATTAGAACTGGCAGATGGCTAAGTGCGAACTCAATCGGAAGGAGGTATTTCCTCAGCTCTGTTTCATCACCATCTTCTTTCCAGAACTGATAGGCATCCTTGAGGTCATATAGGCTGCAGAGATGTTCGTCTTCTCTGAAGGAGCCTACTCGTGTCCGTCTGAGTTCCCTCATGTGGCCTCCCATGCTGAGTGCTTCGCCGATGTCAAAGCAGAGCTTTCTAATGTAGGTGCCTGCTTGACAGCCAACTCTGGATAAGACCAGACGATCTCTAATCTCGATAATCTCGTTATAATAGACCTCTCTCACTCGGAGAACTCTCTTGACGGCGGATCTCAATGGCGGTCGTTGGTAGAGCTTTCCAGTGAACTCCTTGACCACACTGCGGATGGCGTCTTCTGAGGCTTCCTTGTGGAGTTCTAGAATGCAGATATACTCCTTTCCTGCAGGGAGTAACGCCTGCATCACCTTCGTAGCATTGCCAATGCCCATAGGCAGAATTCCAGTAACTGCAGGGTCAAGTGTGCCTCCGTGGCCCACCTGGTCCGCATGCAGTATATTTCTCACCCAAGTTGCGATTTCATGACTCGTAGGTCCAGCTGGTTTGTCAAGATTGACTACACCATTCTTCAGCAGATACTCCATCGGAAGTGTGTCGAGTGATTCGAATCCATAGTCTGGATTGGTAGTGGCACTCGCTTTGTGTATAATTTCCCTGGGCTGATCCGCAGGAAGTCGTCCTGACATTAACAGATCACTCCCTGCCTAAGTTACCTAACTTGAGAGCCGAATCTTCTTACGGAATTTCTCTGTGAGCTCTGCGTCAGCAAGAGCTTTCTCAACTACTTCATCCTCGGCACCTTTCTCAATCTGGATTGTAG
>JAGLUV010000143.1 GCA_023134215.1 Candidatus Thorarchaeota archaeon
ATGGTATCAATTGAGAGTTCAAAAATTAACGGAATTCTGGAACGGGAAGAGTCGCGCTATGTAGCAGAACGACCAAAATCGCAGGCATTATTTGAGAGAGCGAAAAAGTCTCTCCTTGGGGGTGTCCCGATGACCTGGATGAATGTTTGGCCAGGGGCTTTTCCCATCTTTGTAAAGGAAGGGAAAGGGACCTATCTGACGGATGTGGATGGCCATCGTTATCTTGACCTGTGCCTTGCGGATACAGGAGCGATGTTCGGATACTCGCAGACGGCAGTGTTCGAAGCAATAAAGGATCAGATGCCCAAAGGTATGGCCCACATGCTTCCCACGGAAGACTCTATCTGGGTCGGGGAAGAATTGAAGAGACGCTTCAAACTGCCATACTGGCAGATTGTGATGACAGCTACGGATGCCAACAGATTTGCAATCCACGTGGCCCGCGAGGTAACAGGACGGAAGCTGATCCTCGTATATAATGGTTGCTACCATGGCAGTGTGGACGAAGCATTAGTTGTTCTCCTTGAGGGAATAACCATCAACAATCCTTATAGAATGGGTCCATTCCTGGATAACCCTGAACAAACGACGCGCGTAATCGAATTTAATGACATTGATGCATTAGAGAAGGCACTGTCACCCCAAGATATAGCCTGTGTACTAGCAGAGCCAGCAATGACAGATGTAGGGATAATCCCTCCTGATCCAGGTTATCATGCGGCCCTGAGGGATCTGACCCGGCGTTTTGGAACCCTGCTGATTCTTGATGAAACACATTGCCTCTGTGCTGGTCCAGCAGGGCTCACCGGTGAATTGGGTCTTGAGACGGATATGTTAGTGCTTGGTAAGGCAATTGCCGCAGGATTTCCTGCAGCTGTTTTTGGCTTCAGCCAGGAGATTGGCGATAAGCTCAATGCCCGCATACCATGGCAGAATTTCTTCGGCTTTGGAGGAACATTGTCCGGCAACGCAACAGCAGCAACCGCGATAAAGGCAGCACTCGAGCATGTCATAACCCGGTCGAATTATGACAAGATGATTCCTCTTGCTCAGCGTCTAGCCGAAGGGATCGAGAAGATAATAAAGGATGCTGACCTACCATGGTATGTTGCACGCCTCGGCTGCAGGGTAGAATTCCGCTTCCGAGCGACTCAGCCAAAGAATGGAAGAGAGGCCCTCTTCGAAGAGGATGCTAGTAACCAGGGGGATTTGTTGACAGACGGACTGACTGGGCCGCTTGAGAAACTGATTCATATATATTTAGCCAACCGCGGCATCTTACTCTCACCCTATCATGACATGGCATTAATCTCACCCGAAACTACATCTGATGATGTAGACTACTATATCAAGATACTTGCTGAATGCGTAAACGAGTTGATTGCTTAGTCTGAAGAGCCCGCACTCCATCACCATCATTGCCTCATCAGTGCGCTACCAGTAGGGCTTCCTGTTGCTCGAACTGGCGGCAAATCTCTTCTCCGGGGGCTTGGTCTGTCATTGCTTGTTCCTCTTCCCACTACAGTCTGCCGCATGTTGTGCACCATACCAATAATGCGGGCCACCAAGCAAAACTTCTAGTCTCCGTCCGAGCAGGGAGAGCGCTATCGTGGTTTACACTTCAAATGGTCAGATGTCTCTTCAACTATGTCCCAAAGTCCCGAATCAAGTATCTTCTGCTTGGTGACACTGCGAGGCTGGTGACCGTCATCAACTACCAGCGTTCCATCCTTCTGTGCAATCCTCTTGAGTTCTCCCAGGAACTCTGTCGGCTTCTTTATGACCCAGAACATGTCGATTGCGCACACCAAATCGGCGACGCCGTC
>JAGLUV010000144.1 GCA_023134215.1 Candidatus Thorarchaeota archaeon
CGTATCTTCCTGACGACCTCCATCGAGGGATTGCTCATTATCATGGCCCTAGTGAACGGATGTCCGGGACTCACAAAGACTGTCTTGACATCGCCGAACTCCATTATCCGTCCTGCTGACATCACTGCTACCTTGTCGCATGTTTGAGCAATCACACCTTGGTCATTGCTTATGATCAACAAGGATGTCTTCAGTTTCTCACGAACGAGCTCGAGTGCATCTAAAACTCTGCGCTGCACTCCGACGTCAACTGCCGTAGTTGGTTCATCAGCAATCATCAACACTGGTTGTGTAATGAGAGCCATCGCAATTAGGATTCGTTGGTCCTCTCCAACACTAAACTGACGTGGCTTCAGGTCCTTTCTGATATCCGGGTCCGCCAACTCAACAACGTCCAGAACCTCTAAGACTCGCCTTGCCACTTCACGTTCCCAGAGCAGGTCATCTTCATCATGTGCCCAGAGTGCTTCGTCAATCTGAATCTCTATCTTGCTGTACGGATTGAGTGACTTCACAGTTCCTTGGGGCACGTAAGTAATTTCATTTCCTCTTACCTTGCGGTACTCCTTCTCATTGAGAGATAGCAGGTCCTTGCCTTTGAACCAGATGCAGCCCTCAACTCCAGGCAGATCAGTACCCATCTCTGCTGATGTGAGCCCTTTCTTATCGGCTTCATCCCTCAAAGCCCAGAGACGTTTGTACTCGGCGTCCCCTGAAGCAACAGAATAGAACCTTGAAGTCCTATCAAAGATGCCAAGAATCGCGAGGGCAATTGAGCTCTTTCCAGCACCTGATTCCCCAAAAAGCCCAACAGCTTCTCCCTCCTTGATTCCAAACGTGATATCGTTGACGGCTCTCACGAGACCGCCCTTCGATGTGTAGAATGCGCGAAGGTTTTCAACTCTCAGGATGTACGTATCCTTACTGTCGGACATAGGAAAAGGGCTTACTCTCTTCACACAAATACTCTGCGACTAAGGCATCAGGTCATAACAAGAAGATGATTATAGGAGCTCATACCTCGTGTTCTTACCGATGGGACGGATACAACTACGGTACACAACAACCAACGGACGTAGGGAAACTGAGGAGTTTGGTACAAGTGACCAAGTCCTGAAATTAAGCTTTAGAAGCATCGCTGCAATCGATCTCTCTCCGCTGAAACAGTGCAATGATTTGAAACTGCTTGACCTATCGAATAACGAGCTTGAGAATCTTGACGTATCTCCATTGAAGCATTGCTTTGACTTGCAGTTCATCCGGTGTCAACAGAACCGCTTGGAAGAAATAGACCTGTCATCCCTCAGTCAGTGTGTCCGCCTTGAGTTGCTGAATTTCTCAGGGAATTCATTGCAACATATTGCATTTCCAGATCTTGGGCATGACTGCAATCTCAAAGAGATATTTTTCTCGAATAACCAACTCGAAGGTGTTGACCTCTCCCAGTTGAGTCAATGCTCACGGCTGAAGTGGCTCAAGATCGCGCATAACCGTCTGCAAAATATTGATCTTTCTGCGCTCGGTAGCTGTTCCTCTCTGGAGGAACTTGACCTGAGCTCGAATAGACTTGAAGAATTGAATGTTGAATCTCTCGGCCTGTGCCCAAATCTTCGCGAATTATGGCTTCATGACAACGGGCTGCAGAGTCTTGACGTGTCAGCACTGTTCGAATGTCCTCAGCTGACAAC
>JAGLUV010000145.1 GCA_023134215.1 Candidatus Thorarchaeota archaeon
GCAGAGCACTCCGTTTGGGGCACTGCTTCCAGAGAGGGGTCTTTGGCCTTTTTAACAGAATGGTCTACATACGGGCAGACCAAAAGAACACATCGGGTTACGGACCTCTTCTGTGTTCCACCCTCCCCTTGCCCGATGTCACCGCCACGCCCCAAATCGCTTAGAGACTGAGCAGGGATTTCGTTTATCATCATTGGAACGGTGTTCTTCATGTCCAGCATCTTGGAAGTTACTCGGAACCGGGATCCAATGTTCTGGAGGTACTGATTGACCACACGCCGGGGGTGCACAGAACCATGTTTGCAGCAAAGCATACAGCAGCAGGACTGGCCCCCGTGAACGGTGACCACCAGACGAGACTGACTGAATACTGTGCTGCAAGGGCAATTCAGGACTTCATGAGAAACAGTGCGGAGAAGTCCTGACAGCATTACTGGAGATTGACGAGGATGAATACACAGAACGGGAGATTAACCGGCTCATCCTACGTACTATGAACAGCCTTCTCCAGCTTCAGAGTTCTCATGTTCTTCGCGTCGTGTGGGGTTCGTGCGAACGTATTTATCGCGTGTATATGCAGGAGTTCCCGAGGCAGTGGAATGGTTTTCAAGCGGATGCCACTCGAAGACTGGTTTGACAAGTACCAGTATGAGGTCGACTATGACATCGGCGAGAGTGGAATGAAGTTCTTCAGAGTGAAAGACCTTGGTATCGACCTAGATGAAGTCGAACTGAGATACGGTTACCACTTGGGACGCCCGGAGCTTAGAAAGAAGATTGCAGAGATGTATGATGGATGTTCCATGGAGAATGTAGCCGTGACAACGGGAGCCAGCGAAGCCAACTTCGCTATAATCGCACATCTAGTCAATAGATCGGATCACATGATTGTGGAACACCCAACTTACCCGTCGCTCTATGAGGTTCCAAGGTCATTGGAAATATCTCTCTCACTGCTGCGACTCAAGTGGGTCGATCGATTCAAACCCAATTTGGATGAGCTTCGAGGAATTATCAAACCGAATACGAAACTCATCACGCTGACACATCCGAATAATCCCACGGGATCCCAAATCACTGAGAAGACCCTGAGAGAGGCAATTGGGATAGCGGAGGAACATGATATCCATCTCATGGTAGACGAGACCTACAGGGATCTCACCTTCGATGAGCCACCTCCTCTGGCTGCAACGCTGAGCAAGAATGCAATCAGCCTGACTAGCATGTCTAAGGTATATGGTCTCCCAGGCATCCGAATCGGATGGGCAGTTGCTGATAAGTCAGTAATTGAGGGTATTCGTGCAGTCCGAGAACAGATGACGATATGCAACTCCGCTTTTGGTGAGGTTATCGCACTTGAGATTCTGAAGAGAAGAAAGCAGGTCTTGAACGACATGCGCAGCAAGATGATGTCCAACTATGAGATAGTCAAGGAGTGGATGGACCAGCAATCCTGGCTTGAGTGGATTGAGCCGGAAGGAGGTGTTGTCTGCGCACCAAGACTAAGAAATGGCGGATCAACACGCGAGCTCTGTGAGCTCCTTGTCAGGAAGTATCGAACCTTCGTTGTACCCGGATACGGTCTGGAAATGGACGAGTATTTCCGTCTAGGCTATGGCGGCGACAGGGAGGAGCTTGTTGTTGGACTAGAGATGCTGAAGAAGGCTCTTGAGGAGCTTTCTAGTTCGTCTTGAGATTCCAGCTGGACTTCGCGCATCGCTGCAATGAGAAAGCTTGGAATCAAAGCCCGGAATAGTTGAAACCGCATTCACAGAAACAGCTAGAACCTTCACCATCTCGGTCCTCATAACAATAAGGTTTGTCAACCAGCGGACCAGAAGAACACAGCTTATCGTACACTGTTTCTGTGTTCCACCCTTCCCTTGCCCAGCGTCATAAATAACATAATAAG
>JAGLUV010000015.1 GCA_023134215.1 Candidatus Thorarchaeota archaeon
TAAAGCGCCCCTTCTCGTCGATGACTGCAAGACGGTCTCCATCCCCATCGTGACAGATAGTGACCCCAAAATCAGAATCCGCTGCAAAGCTCATTGCATCACCCAAGTTTCGCGGTGCTGGTTCTGCAGGTCTTCCTGGAAAGTGACCGTCAGGATGCGAGTTCATAGTGATGACCGAAAAGCCCAATTCTCGAAGAAGATCTGGAGTGTAGTTATAGGCTGCACCATTAGCAGCGTCTATCAGAACACGCACTCCGTCGCTTCTTCCCCCTCGTTCCAGAACAAAGGCTTTCACTCTCTCCAGGAAAGTCTGACGAATGTCCCATCTTGAAATGCGACCAATGTTCTTCCAAGATGCAACTGCGAACTCGCCGCTGTTCACGCGTTCCTCAATGAACACCTCCTCAGACCTAACAAACTCACGACCGCCTTTGAAAAACTTGAAACCATTATCAGTCGGAGGATTGTGACTGGCAGTAATTACAACAGAGGCAGACACGCCATTCATCGCGCTGTGGGCTCCCACTGCAGGCATTGGAGCTTCTCCTAGATCAATCACATCCACCCCTGTGGAAACAACGCCTGCCACAAAGGAGTTACAAAGCATATCATTGGAAGTCCTAGCATCTGTACCGACACCAACCACTCCTTGACCATCCAAGAACGTGCCCAACGCACGGCCTAGTCCTAGGGCTAGATCCACCGTTACCTTATTCGCAATACTGCCTCTGATTCCCGAGGTGCCGAAAATCTTCCTTGTCAACTGTCTACCTCCTAGCTCTCTGGGAGTCCCAAATCCGCGATATCCTTGGCAGCCTCCCCGATCCTGAGTAGAATATCAGTTACATACAGGTGGGTCTGAGGCTCGTTGTTGGGAGTTGAGATTAGGTACTGCCTTAGTTTGGCAGTATCTTCGATTATCTCTTTCTCTGCTTTTATGACCCATGCAACTTTCTCAGAGTCAAACTTGAATAGGCTTGTCACGGCATTGGATTGCATCTCCTTTACCCTCTTCACGATTGGCTCCATCTTCTTGACAAGTTTCTTGTCTAGCGCATGTAGTGTCCGGTTGGCAATATCAACAGCTAGATCTGCAATCCTCTCAATATATTGTGCAGCTAGTCGGAAATCGAGTGCTTTTACCGGTGTTATACCCATTCCTTCGGACATGCGAGGGTATTGAATGGCCAACCTGAGCTCTCGAACAATCAAAAAGAAAAGACGATCTACCTCCTCATCCCGCTTTACAACACTCTCCGCTATCTCCTGCAGCCCATCAAAGTAAGCAGTCACTGCGTCATTAAGCATCCTAGAGGCAATTAGGTTCATTCTTCGCATTGCCTTGTGTACGGGCAGCGTGGTGGGGTCAACCAGACATTGAACCACTATCTGATTGTCGTCCTCGTCGGTCACCTCTAATGCTACAAACCTTTTGATGATTCTCTTCAACTCATCTCTCTGATCGTTTGAGATCGGTTTGTCACTTACCACCTGAATCTCATCAAAGCCCAGCAAGTACTTGCTTGTTATAGTCCATCGAAGATTCGATTCAATCTCTACGATAGTATTTCTGCTTTCTCCAGCTTTCGGAAAACGCGGGTCAACAATTAGACTGCCATCCTCACGTTCAATAATTGCAACAGGGTCGCCCTTGCTCAGTTTCTGCCTGCGTATCCACTCTCTTGGCAATATCACAAGAAAGGAGCTGCCGCTCTTGCCACCCGTCTGCTGTAGTTTTCTGATGCTATATGGCATACTAAATACCGACCTGGATTGGAATGGCGCCAAACGAGATATGGGTGGTTGGCTTATTACGTTTCCCGACTGGCCGATTGCTGTAAACCATGTTGTGTTCTCTTCGGTGTCTATTCTTCTCTCATGGTTTAGACAGAAATCAGCTGTCCGTTAACCACTATGTTGAAGATGTCGCGTCACCGCCGAGCGGACGTTTAAAATGACTTGCTATCTCTGAATCTATCGATAATACATTGACTTCCACTCTTCGTCGCAATATCCTGAAGCTCTTCATCAAATCTGGACTTCAAATCGCACCAGATGCACTTGACTACATACTCGGTCTAGAGAATCCTCTAGAAGAAACTGAAACGATAATCCATCAAAGTAACACATCAGTCGCCCCGTCGGTCTTTTCTCGCGACTACATTGAGGGACTCCTTTCCGCAAGAGCAAAGATGCCCGAATCACCGGGCATCGATGAAGGTTCTACGAATGTGATGTTTCTTGAGGACTCTTCATCACCTCTAGAAGAAACCGAGTGGTCTATCAACATAGTCAAGAATCCCACTCTGGAATCGGTGGGTTCGGCTGGAACAGTAGAGGACTTCCTTGCTCTCTTTAATGACCGATTTCATCGCATAAAGAGAATCTACATGAGTCGAATTGACACACAAGGTGCTATTTCTCCTCAGGCTGCACGAAACAGGCGAGATGATGCGCGACACCGCAAAGCTATGAATAGAGAAGGAATGCGCACTCAGAAACGTCCCA
>JAGLUV010000016.1 GCA_023134215.1 Candidatus Thorarchaeota archaeon
TCGCCTGCAACTGGTGCTGCTACGGAGGCTCAGACCTAGCAGGAACGAGCCGTTTCGAGTACCCGCCGACGGCTAGAATCATCCGGGTGATGTGCTCTGGACGTGTGGACACGGACTTCGTGGCTGAGGCCTACAGGCTGGGTGCAGGCATGGTGCTAGTCGGTGGCTGTCACTTACCCACAGATTGTCATTACATCTCCGGAAACTGGGTTGCGAAGGAGCGCATTGAGAGATATGCTAAAGTGGTGGAGGGGGCCGGGATTAGCCCTGGGAGACTCCGCTGGAAAGAGATCTCCGCCGCGGAGGGCCTCATCTTTGTGAACACTATGAAGGAGATGTCTCAGCAGCTTGAAGACATTGGGACTGACAAGATCAAAGAAGAGAATGAAAAGGCAAGGAAGAGGATTGAGGCGCCACTCAAGAGAAAGGGCCTCATACCAACCGTGAAAGTGGCAGAATCAGATGAGTAGCCAATAAGTTACGATTAGCTCCCAACTCAACCCTGATGTATTACAAGGAATTATCTCACCAATCACAACATGTTCCATCGGCAAGAGAAGGCCGAGGCTTTATGACGTGACATCTCTGCTCGACGGACTGGAAACCACAGCTGGAATCGCAGTAAGTAACGATCCGTTTGAGAAGATACTAGGTCAGGAGCACGCTGTCACTCTGGTTCGCTCCGCAGTGACTCAACGCAGACACGTCCTGCTCTGTGGAGCACCGGGCGTAGGGAAATCGATGCTGGCCAAAGCTGCGCATTCTCTGCTTCCACCGTCAACAGAGGAGATTGTGCTACGTCATAACCCAAATCAAGTTGACAGACCAGAAGTTGTAGTTGTAAGGGCTAACGAGAATTGCATCCCCTCAGATGTTCAAGAGCAGCCCAGTGACACAGTGTATATGCGGCCGCATGAGATTCCTTTCGAAGTTGCCGCAGAGATGGGGTACAGATGCTCCAAATGTGGGAATTTTTCACTACCCAGTCATAGTACCTGCATGGAGTGTGGAGCCGCAAAGAGAGCCGATATGGATGGTGGCGCGTCGTTCCACGGGCTCTTTAGAATGCTGGACGTTGTGAGAGCCCCTGCATTAAGCGAGGTTTCTCATCAGGAGTCCGTGAATGGAGTTGGGTATGAAATCGTCTATGAGAGAACAGACTCGGATACAATCAAAGTGACCAGATTTAGGCAGAGCATTCAACATCATCAACGAAGCAATGTAGAGGGCGATGATTGGCGAGTTTTGATTCCTGGAAGCTCAACGCGGTTTATCCGAGTAAGTGGCGCCAGCCCTGTTGAACTTCTAGGAGATGTCAAGCATGACCCCTATGGAACTGCAGAACCACTGGGTAAGCCCGCTTACCTTAGAGTTGTGCCAGGGGCTATTCACGAAGCGCACGAGGGAATTTTGTACATTGACGAGTTGAATGCATTAGGACAACTTCAGAAGCATCTTCTCACCGCCATGCAAGACAAGAAGTATCCCATTACAGGGCATAATCCGCAGAGTTCGGGAGCTGCTGTGCGAGTCGATGATGTACCGTGTGATTTCGTTCTTTTCGCGGCATGCAATGTGGAGGACCTGACCAGCATTTTACCACCCCTCAGGTCAAGAATCCGCGGCTATGGCTATGAAGTCATGCTCTCCTCATGGATGAAGAAAAGCGCCGAGAACTTGGACTCGTTGGTGCGATTCATTGCACAGACTGTCGTGGAAGACGGGAGAATCCCGCACCTCACAGCCGACGCAGTCCGTTCTGTTCTGGAAACTGCTGAGAAGGTGGCCTTCCGACTTGATGGAAAAAAGGATGCACTCACACTGCGGCTACGTGAATTGGGTGGTCTTGTTAGGGTAGCAGGAGATCTTGCTGTGCACGAGAGTCACGATACGGTCCACAAGGAGCATATTGAGCGGGCAAAGGAAGTGACCGGAGGATTTGATGCTGATTCGATTCATGGTCTTTACATGAAGCAAGCAGAAAAACCACACGAGAGCTACGGAGACTATTTCTTCTAGAGGCCATTCGCAGACTGGCGGTGTCGCTTTGAAGGTCCTGAAAAGAATCCTGAAGGAGGGCAAAATCAAGCTAAAGGTTGAAACCCTTGATGATCTCTGGCATCTCTACAACGTAGTAGGTCCTGGAGACCAAGTTATTTCTAGGACCATGCGGCGAGTGAGAGTGGGTGATGAGAGTGGTAGAAAGCAGGAGAGCGTCCGAAAGCCCATGACTCTCAAGATAAGCGTGGAAGATGTGTCATTTCATTCATTCAGCAACAGAGTAAGAATACTTGGTACCGTCCTTGAGGGCCCCAATGACTTGGTGAACATAGGATCTCATCACACTATCAACGTGGAGCCAGGCAGGACGCTGACGATCCTCAAAGAACACTGGCCAGGATATCTACTAACGCGACTAAAGCAAGCTGAGAAGACGCAGGGAACCCCTGTCTGTCTGATTGTGACTATTGAGGATGGCATGGCTGAGCTCTTCCTAGCAGCTGACTTCGGACTGAGTAAGGGCGTACGGGTTAGAACTACTATATCTCGGAAACGAGGAGATCAGAAATCGCACGATAAGACCATGAAGGAGTTCTTTTCGAGTGTAACCCTTGCTGTACAATCACAGATTGAACAGAACGATATCGGATTGATTGTCATTGCGGGTCCTGGTTTCGTTAAAGACCATTTCAAGAAGCATCTGATTTCAGCAGGAGTAAAAGACCTTCCTTCAGTCGCTGCTGAGAGTGCCAACTCAATAGGGATTCCAGGGGCAAAGGAGATTCTATTTCGTGGCATTATCGGCAAGGCGATTAAGGGATTGAAGCTGGAGGCTGAAACTCAGCTTATCGAGAAGCTGATAGAACACCTTGCAAAAGATAACGGACTCGCTGCATATGGTGATGATGAAGTCAAAAAGGCTGTTCAATTCGGGGCAGTAGAAACCCTGCTTATCACGGATAAGAAGCTTAGAGAAGGCACTAACGAGCAAAGACGCAAGATGGATCGGCTCATTCGTGATGTCGAGAAGATTCGTGCAGAGTTCCATATTGTTTCAACAGATCATCCAGCGGGAAATCAATTGCAGAACCTTAGCGGTATCGCTGCGATTCTGAGGTTTAAAATGAAACAGTGATTAGAGCGGACTGAACATTGTTTGAAGTCGATCCCAAGATGGATATTCGAGTGCAATACCCATTTCCATTGCAACATCTTGAGGCAGCAAGCGCTTGAGCTCATCAGCAATCTGTTCCAAGACCCATGGCGCAATCTCTACTCGCATGCGAACTGCGTCAACATTCATCAGATGGACCGGAACTTCGAACTCAGATATCAGAATGCGCTGAATAGTATCCAGATGCTCTTGGTCTAGTTTATCACTAAGACGTCCCCGGATGATTCCCAACAGGAGCAGAGGCTCATCCTCGTCACGTTCCTCGAGTTCGCGTATTGTACGCACCAGCCTCCTTTCAAGCCTGTTGCGCATCTGTACGGAATCCTTGAATCGGGAGGAGCAATAGTGAACAGAGATCGTTTTCAGGTTAGAAGATGCCCACTCTAGCACCTCCCTTGCTACGTCTGCACTGCCATCGATGCTTGCACTCTCCAAGTCTGTGAGTCGCATCCCGAGGGCCACAAGGCGCTGGAAGTTGGTTTCACTGGCTTCCAGTTCGTTGATGTTCATGAACGATACGCCCATCTCCTCCGCTCTACGGGCCACATTCTTCAGTTGTTCCGCCTTGCCTGGCAATGCTGGCACTTCTATCCCCACATCCAACCCTATTCTGAGTGCAGATGAAATCCCAGACCAATCCTTACTTTGAGGGTGGAATCGAATCTCGTCGAGGCCAGCATCTTGTAGTTTCTGAAGTACGCTCTCATCAGCGTTAGCCTTGCTCGTATAGAGGTGAATATGGTAATTGCGACCCTGATGGGTCTTTAGAAGGGAGATATAGTACAGGGTTCTCTCGATGCTGCAGAGAGGATCGCCTCCACTAATACCAGCCCCCTCACCACCGATTGCCTTAGTTTCGTACAACACGTCATTATCATCAGAAATCGGCATCTCATCAGCGAAGACAACATCCTTGCCTGCCTTTTCTTTTGACAACGGGCAGTAGTAACATGAGCTGTCGCACAGACCAGTAACAAAAAGGACCATCTTTGAGCCCTTAGTACAGAGCGCACACCCCCGAGGTAGCTCACCAACGAGAAGCGAATCACCACTGATTGAACGGACTGAACGAGTCATTTCGTACGCCCCTTATTTCTCACGCCTTTGAATTGTGCGTCGCAGAGCTGGATCACTGTCAACTAGGCCCTTAGCAACGGCCTCAAAGCTCTCATCCAAAGAAAGGCTTCTGGTTAAGTAGACGCCTGTGCGACCAACACTGTCACGACGAGAGAGCACCCGTACCCGATCCGTTGCGATATCAATGCTTACACCCACCTTCTTCGCTGCAATATGTTCGTAGCCAATGACGCCGCTTTCCACATGTCCTGTTTTGCTAGGCTCAATTAGAATCAATCTCTTGTCAACACCAGGAACACGGATTCTTTCGCTGAGTTGGCTGGTGCTCGTTTGCCCACCCCATCGGTAGAACTCCTCCTCACGTGATTTGAACTTGAAGAGGGGAAAAGTGACTACAATGTCATTCTCAAGGTAGATATGCCCCTTTAGGACCATGGAAGGAGTTGCTTGAACAAGCTCTCTCCTAATGCCCGAGCCAATTGCAATCTCGAGCTTGTAGCTGGACACCGTATAGGGAATGATGATATCGATATCAGATGATTTGCTGACATCCCCTCTGGCGACTGAGCCGTACACAAACGAAGTGACCCCATTATCCTGTAGCGCCTGCATCACCTCAAGTGCGCTCTCTCTTAGCTCGTTCAGGAGTTCCCAGTGAGAATCATCATAGGTGACTATGCGACTGTCATGAAGAGTTTCGGGCTTCTTAGACATGCTAATCAGCTATCCTCTCCACTTTTTAGCAATTCATCTAGCAATCTGCATACCTTGCAGATCTGGCCAGAAGTAACCTCTCCACACTTCTCGCACCTTTC
This sequence comes from Candidatus Thorarchaeota archaeon, assembly GCA_023134215.1. Taxonomy (GTDB): domain Archaea; phylum Asgardarchaeota; class Thorarchaeia; order Thorarchaeales; family Thorarchaeaceae; genus WTCK01. The sequence goes on from JAGLUV010000016.1 coordinate 5,068, forward strand.
AGATTGGAGTGCAGGTGTATTCGGTTCTAAAGATGCAGTAATTGCCTCGCCGGAACGAAGAATCGCAAGAAGAGTTCCCGGGCGTTTGTACTCCATCTCATTCAAAAAATCCCTCAAATCGTTGCGCATAGCCTCCCTGTAGTAGGGGCACGGCACATCATGGTAGGGCAGTTCAAGATGATGGGAATACGCGACGACATCTCGCTCGGATAACTCCAATATGGGCTTGATACGGGGAACTAGCCCCTCAATCGACTTGTCCCTAGGGCGATTAGTTCGCACAATTCGCTGACTATCACCGCGCATCATGTTCATCATGATTGTCTGTGCTTCGTCATCGAGATTATGACCGGTGGCTATGACATCAGCACCGATCCCTAAAGCTGCAGTGTTTAGCGCTCTCCGCCTCAAGACACCACAGTACGAACAAGCACCGACTGTGATGTCGCTGCGGAGCTGTACTATCTTATCCAGCGAAAGTCCGAACATATCCTCGAACGATTGAACCTCGAGCTTCAGTCCCAATGAGCGCGCAAGGGTCTTTGCTGATTCTAGCGCCTCGTCCCTGTATCCCTTAATGCCCTCATCAATTGTCACTGGAATAAGCTCTGAATCGGGAAAGCCATCTTCAATCCGGTGAAGTATGTCCAGTAGAACTGCACTATCTTTCCCTCCAGAGATGGCCACCGCTACTCGATCGCCCCTATGGAGCATCTTCTTGCGGTTAATCGTGCGTCTAACGCGGCTTAGTGTTGTCTTAATTAGGCATGATTTACAAAGTGCTTCCGACGTGTATCTCCGCAAGTAAACGGCAGGGAAATCACATTTCGAGCATTTCTGGGTCATCGGACACTCCGACTGACCTCTGTAGCATTCTCGTTAAAACTGCTCCTTTCCATCCAATAGAGGATTAAGGAAACGAGGCGCTATTTTTTGGAACGCAATCCCCTAGGTGATTCATCATTCTCCTTCGCTAATGGCCGGATCTGTCTAGTCTGAACTGCAACTTTCGACGTACGGAAATTAGCAGCCTGGATGATATCATCTACCGTTCTATGCCAATCTGCAGGTGACAGGGTGCCACGGATTTCCTTGAAGGCTTCAGCAACGCGTTCGATACGAGCCAAAGCTTCCACGCGGTCATCTGAGAGACGCATCTCATTAAAGAATAGCAGAGCATGTCCCTTCAGGGCTTCCCAATCAATCTCTTCATTCAGCTGAAGTATCAGTTTTAGCTTTGCAAGTGGTTCTTGCCACGATCCAGGGAGAAACATTGTGAGATAGTCGGTAAGCGCCTTTCTGGCCTTTTCACGGACATCAGACGTTGTCCCAATCTGAGTGCTTATCATTTTGCATCATTCGAGATGTCCCCATGGGCCCTTTTTAGGTCCGAGAATCCTGGACTAGAAGATGGAATGGAGTGACAGCATACTGATTATTGCTGTACTTCCAACTGAGCTATGGCGCAGCTAGAATAGTGCCTTTCCATACCACAGAGTAAGACCGATGCTAAGAAGCACTATAGCTAATGACAGGATTCTCATAGGCCACATAATCCGTTTAATCGTCTTCTCATCATTAATGAATAGGCTCAATCCATTGGACAGCAGCTTGTCACCGTCCAGCATTGGTATTGGAAGGAGATTGAACAGAGCAACTGAAATCAGGATTATGAAACACCATTGTAGTATCTGCTGCATGTGGAACGCAAACATCGGGCCTCCGGGAATCCATTCCCAACCAGTCTTCGGTTCCCAGTAGTCTGCACCATACACACCCATGTAGCCTTTGGATGCGTTGGCTTCGTGTGCTGCAAGCGTTACTGTGAGGGAGTAGTTGTTCAAGCGATGTATTGTGAGTGTTGCTCCCGACTCGGCATCGGTCATATACACACCGACATCATTCCAGCTTTCAATTGTTGTATCGTTGAGTCCAATAATGACGTCGCCGATTTGCATCGATGCGTCAGCGGCAGGTGTTCCTGAAGAAACATCGTAGATGTATGCCCCGCTGGAAGGGTTGAATGCAATCGACATCATAGGAGTGAAGTTGGCGATGATGAGAAGGAAAATGAGACCCCAGATTAGGTTGGCATATGAGCCAGCAGCAAGAAGACGCATGCGTGCTCTTGGACTTGCTTCCTTCTCGAAGTATTCCTCATCGGGCTCTACAAAAGCGCCGAAGAGCACGAAAAAGGAAATGAGTCCTGAACTCTTAATTGGAATGTCGTCTCGGGATGATGCTAACCCGTGCGCAAACTCATGAGTTAGAAGAGTGACTGCAAGAGCAATCATCATGTAGTATAGTGGCAGGCCAGTTATGGTGACTCCTGGTATTATTGGGACCACGCCACCGGCCTCAGCAGGCTGAATGAAGAACTTGAGCAGGTTGTCTGCGAACATCCAGAAGCCAAATGCCATCCCAACAAAGGCGACAACTATGCCTAAGTTGAAAAATGCCTTTGGAAACTTCTTGCCCATTTTCGTAAGAAATGCGTTCAATCGCTCCGTCTTGAACATCAAGAAGAAGGGTGTGCCGATCTCAAGACCTCTCTCGCTCAGCTTGTTGACTCCGACCGCTTGGCCAACAATGTAGAGGACAATGTAGATAGCTGCAATGATAAACAACACAATCATTGGGTCCATAAGATATCACTTCTGGTGGAGCACGTACCGATTGCGGGGCAAAGTCTGTGATTGTTATAATGCTTGTGTCAGGAACGAGACCTGTGTTTCCGTCCGGCCTAACCACAATCCTCATAAAGTGACTAACTTTCGCTACCGCCGGAGTCCACTTCGGACATCCCTATAGCTTCAGGTAGGCGAATCGATAAGTGCCATTCAAACTAGTAATCAGCGATCCCGAATCGGGAAAAGCCATCCAGTACGAACTAGATGATGCAAAGACAAATGCTTTAGTTGGCAAAACGGTGGGAGAGATAATCGAGGGGGATGTAATTGGCCTGCCAGGATACAAGCTTAAGATTACCGGCGGCAGCGACTCTTCTGGTTTTCCAATACGACCGGGTGTTCACGGTAGCGGAAAGAAGAGGGTGTTGATACGAGGACCGCCTGGATTTCGGCCCCAGAGGAAGGGGATTGCCAAGCGCAAGACAGTACGAGGCGGAGAGCTTGGCACTGATATTGCACAAGTCAATATGCGAGTTGAAGAGAAAGGTGCAGCCCCGTTAGAAGAGCTGGTTATGAAAGCTGCATAGTTTCTGAGGACCCACTATAGCAAGCCTCAGCGTGATGTGGCTCAGTTTGAACCATAGACTTCATAAGAGGTCCAGATGAGTCTGACGACCATAATGAACAAGGCGCAGCCGGAAGTGAAGACTAGGTGACCAGGAAATACGATGGACAGTCCGAAGTTAATATAGGCGCATTGGGTCATGTCGACCACGGCAAGACAACGATGGTGGAGCTCCTCACGGGTGAGTGGACTGATCGTCACTCAGATGAGGTTAGACGTGGCATATCTATCCGACTCGGTTATGCTGCTACCACTATAATGAAGTGCACAAAATGCCCCGAGCCCGACGCGTACACGACTTCGCACATGGCAAAGGAAGGAAAGTGCGCGAAGTGTGGTGGCAAGCTCGAAGCACTCAGAGAAATATCATTTGTAGACAGTCCTGGTCACGAGTCACTAATGGCTACCTGCCTTAGCGGAGCTAGCCTGATGGACGGCGCCATTCTGGTGATAGCTGCAAACGAGCCATGCCCTATGCCACAGACCTCTGAGCATCTTCACGCACTGGATATCACTGGAGTCAGGAATATTGTCATCGTGCAGAATAAGATCGAGCTTGTTTCCAAGGAGCAGGCTTTGAAACATTATCAGCAAATCAAGGAGTTCGTCAAGGGAACAGTCGCGGAAAACGCTCCAATAGTACCGATATCGGCTGTTTTCGGATCAAATGCAGATTTTCTCATCCAGACCGTAGAGGAAACTATTCCAACTCCAGAGAGAGATGGTGAAGCCGATTCGAAGATGTATGTTGCCAGGTCCTTTGATATCAACAAGCCGGGTACACTACCAGCTGATTTGCAGGGAGGAGTAGTTGGCGGCTCGATTGTCCAAGGAAAACTCAAGATTGGTGATGAGATAGAAATTTCTCCTGGCGCAAAGACTGAGAAGGGATTCAAACCTATCAAGGCCAAGATTGTAAGTCTGCTTTCGGGCAGTGGAAATCAGCTGGAAGAGGCTTACCCTGGGGGATTGATTGGTGTCGGTACAGGATTGGACCCAGCTTTCACACGTGCTGATAGACTTGTAGGCAACATTGTTGGCAAGGCAGGAAAAACGCCAAAGGCTGTGTACAAACTCATGATTAAGCCCGAGCTTATGCAAAGGGTTGTGGGAATGGAGTCAAAGAAAGAGGTTGACAATCTAAGATTAAAGGAATCGTTGATGCTCGTTGTTGGCACTGCGCCCACAGTGGGAGTCATTACCAAGCTTCATGGAGATGAAGTTGAGCTCGAACTGAAACGGCCAGTGTGCGTCGAGAAGGGACAGCGTATCGCAATTGGTCGAAGAGTCGAGAATAAGTGGCGATTGATAGGTCATGCAGTCGTCTGATTGGTCCTGTGAGTAAAGTGGCATTTCAAGTCATACTGGACACAAACTTCCTAGCAGTGCCCGCGCAGTTCGGAGTGGATATATTCTCTGAAACTGAGCGAGTACTAGAGAGGCGAGTGGAGTTCGTGCTGCTGGAGTCAACTGTTAAAGAGATCGAAGTAAAAGGGGGATTAGGCGCCGGAAAGACGAAGGCGCACGTTTTCAAAATCGCAAAGGATCTCATTCAAAGGTGTAAGGTGGTCAAGGTCCCAGAATCATTAGCAGCAATGCCAGTCGATGACCAGCTCCTTGAATACGCAATTTCAATCAAGGGCGTATTGGCCACAAACGATAGAGAGCTCAGAATGAAAGCCCGAGAACGCGGAATACCGGTGTTATTGCTCAGAGGGAAGAAAAGAGTGGTCCTTGAAGGGTCAGTTCTTTAGGTCAATGTCACAACGTTTTTATTCGCACCAAATGGATTCATCGCTGAGCCGTAGGGTCCGGACCTCTGTGGTTGCGACTAGGGTCTGATTGTTCTACGAGAAGTTGCCATGAATATGAGGTGCGTATGCAAGTGTACAGCATTGTCACGGTGAGAGACATCGTACGGATTCTCCCGAAGGAGTTTGGTCAGCCCATAGATGCGGCGGCCATGAACCACCTGAGGAAAAACCACGAAAACGTACTGGACCGAGACATAGGTCTCGTGATTGCGGTCATAGGCATTGACGATATCGGCCAAGGCCGTCTGATGCCCGGTGACGGTGCGACATACCACAGTGTCGCGTACAAAGTCCTGGTCTTCAAGCCAATCAGACAAGAGATCGTGGAGGGCAACGTGGTTGAGCTGATGGACTTCGGTGCATTCATTCGAATGGGACCACTTGACGGTCTTTGCCACGTGAGTCAAATTTGTGATGACTTCATTACGCAGGACACGAAAGGAAGTGCTCTGCTTGGCAAGGAAACAGGCAGAACTCTCTCGGAGGGCGACCAAGTTCGTGCCCGAATTACTTCCATAAGCTTCGAGTCTGGCAATCGGTCAGGCAAACTGGGTCTAACCATGCGCCAACCCTTCCTCGGCAAAGTAGGACCTGAGCTCTCGTGGGTCGAGGATGATGTTAGGGCTGCAAGGGGCGAAACAGGGAAGAAGGACAAGAAAAAGAAGAAGAAATAGCTGAGAGGGAAATTGTGTGGCAAAACTAAAGGCGTGCAGAGATTGTCACTACTTGACTAACGAAACTCAGTGTCCGAACTGCAGGGGCACGAGTCTGTCTACGTCATACACAGGCATTGTTGTGATTCTACCAGGTAGAAATCCAAAAGATGACCCACGGAGCACATCGTATATCGCCGAGCGTCTCAACATCGACAAGCCGGGCAAATATGCTCTGAAGGTTCGGTAGGACGAACAGACATCACGTTTGCGTTGTTGATGGTGAAAGCTTTATTAGACAACCCCTGGTGGGAGGGCTGACTGGCCTCAGGGGAGGTCATAGAACTAGAAGTGATGCCAATGAAGATTGAAGTTCTTCGCGAGAAAGAGAACAAACCCCTCGCTAGGAGAGAGATCGACTTCCGAGTTGATCACGTTGGAGATTCAACTCCAAGCAGGGCGGACATCAAGTCCAAGATTGTCGCACAGTTTGACGCAGATCCATTGGCTGTTGCGATAGAAACGCTCACAACGAAGTTTGGCGTTGGTATCACCGAGGGCACTGCCAGAATCTACTCAGACCCAGAGCAGATGAAGAGAATCGAGCTGGATTACATGATCAAAAGAAATGAAGCGAAGAAAGAGGAGGGCAAGTAGATGGGTCACAAGATGTACAAAGTTGACACCAAGACCGGAACTGTCACATCGACCAAGAGAACTTGTCCGCGATGTGAGAAAGGTACATTCATGGCCGAACACTATGATCGCTTCGCATGCGGGCGCTGTGGCTATACTGAGTTCAAGCGCAAGGGCAAGTAAGCCCGAATCATTCTATTTCTGCATCCTTCTCCCGTGAGCCTATTCGCCAACTATGGCCATAACCCATCTCACAAAGAGCAATACCCCAACAACTAACGTGAGTAGGACATCGATTGCGAAAACCCCTGGCATAGTGACCTCCGCCGACGCTGCTAAGAGCAAGGCGAGTGGGAAAGTCACTATAAAGGGCAAGGTAGCAATGGTGAGTGATACCTCCTCGCTTGAAACCATAGCGTTGACTAGGAGAACAATCCAGATTGTGTAGATAACTGCCAGCAACGCCAACTCGAAAATCATTGT
>JAGLUV010000017.1 GCA_023134215.1 Candidatus Thorarchaeota archaeon
TGAGCTCACACATACAATATCCCGTAGCAGTTTCCATGGGCAATGCATCATATCCTCCAAACAAAGAAATCATTAGCGGCATTCGCAAGTTCACTAATCGCATCCTTGAATTCGATGCAATGGCGATAGCAAAGGAAGCAGGGAGTTCCAGGGCACTTAACATGGTTATGCTTGGTGCTATCATTGGCACAGGACTGACTCCGATAACTGAAGAAGCAGCCTTAGATGCAGTCCGCAGCACATTCTCAAAGAAGCTTGAGTCAATCAATATCAAAGCAGTCAAGATGGGTCGCGAAAAGGTTGAGGATCTCAATCGCTGACATCTATCTTGCAAGCTTTGCAGCTGCGACTACGGCTTGACCTGATGAAATTCCCCCGTCACCTGGTGGAATATGCCTATGGATTAATGGGGTAAGATGTTCATTGGTGACATGGTTGATGATTGCCTTAGATATGATTCGATTCAATGCAACACCTCCAGAGAACCCCACATAGTCTAGCTTTTCATTGTGTGCTGCATCACAAGCTATCTTAGCAAGTGATTCTCCAAGGTACCATTGAGCTGCATAGGCGAGTTCAACAGGCTTACTTCCATCTTTCTTGAGATCGAGCAACTGCTTCAGTGATTCAGCAATATCCAAAAACATTCCTCGCTTGTTTGTGTTGAATCTGGGTTCAAGTCTTATTTTCGTTTTACGGGCAAGCGATTCAAGTTTCATGGGACATTCACCATCATAGGTATTTTCTGAGCAAATTCCCAGTGCTATAGCTACTGCATCAAGATATCGTCCGGCACTACTGCTTTGAATAGCATTCACCTTTTGTTTGGTTGCTTCAACGAGCAATGACAGTGACTCTTCCGTAGTGCTTATGCCGGGGGCAATCAAGCTTCCTTCAACAACATTCAGCAATTCTCGTAAGCTCAGTTCCTTTCGAAGCAGTCCAACGAACGGTCTCACTGCATACTTTGCGGAAAGATCTCCGCCTGCATATGCAGTCTGTTTCAACCCCCCGATTCTTGCATACTCTTCGAAACCTCCTACAAGGACTTCACCACCCCATGCACAGCCATCATCCCCAAAGCCAAATCCATCTGCTGTAATACAAGTAATACGTGTATTGGATGACAATTGATGGTCAACCATGAGGGATGCTAAGTGAGCATGATGATGCTGTACCCGGAAGAGTGGAATGCCCTTGTCTGATGATAGCATTTCTGCAAATTCAGTGGTTAGGAATTCAGGATGGAGGTCACAAGCCACAGCATCAATCTGATCAACAGCCAATAGATGAACCATGTGATTCAGTGCGTCAGACAGAAACTCGATATTCTCAAGTCGGTTTGTGTCACCGATGTGCTGAGTAACGTAGATGCGTCCGGACTTCAACACTGCACCAGTCGTCTTTTCTTCTGGACCTGCCGCAACTATTGTTGACGAACCATAGGAGCCTTCCAGCCTTATCGGATCAGGTACGTAACCCCTTGCTCGTCGTATGAAGACAGCATGTTCACTACTGACGGGCTTGATGACCGAATCATCTGCTCTTTGGTGTATCCTCCTATTGTGAATCAGAAAATAATCTGCAACACCCTCTAGGTTAGACAGGATGGTATCGGGATGAATGTACATTGGGAGTCCCGTAGGATTCGCACTGGTCATAACTAGTGCTGGCTCCTCTGAAAAATGAAACAATAGATGATGAAGAGGAGAGTACGGGAGCATCACTCCCACAGTATCAAGACCTGGTGATATCAGCTCCAAAGAATTGTCAGGTATTGCACTTCCCCCCTCAGATTGCTGATTCCTGTCATTAATCTGGTTTCGCTTCTTCACAAGTACAATTGGCCTTCTCCATGAAGTGAGTAGTCCTTCCTCCATCGGCGTGGGTCTTGAAAATGCTCTAACAGCATCAAGGTTTCTTGCCATGATGGCAAAGGGCTGGTACGCTCTCTGTTTTCGAGTTCTAAGGCTTTGTATGGGAATAGCGTCAGTCACTTTCGTGACCAAATGAGTTCCCCCTATTCCTTGAACTGCAATTATAGATCCTTGTGACAACAGATTTGCAGCACCAGCAATCGAATCAGCATCCACAACTGGTCGATTATGTGCATCTACGAGTCGATAGATTGGCCCGCAATCTCCACAAGCAGTAGTTTGAGCATGATATCGGCGGTCAAGAGGGCTTGTATAGCCTGTATTACAAATATTACATAATGGAAAATCAACCATTGTAGTATTGGGTCTATCATAGGGAAGATCAGTAATCGTTGAGAACCTTGGACCACAAGCAGCACAGGAAACAAATGGATACAGATACCACCTTGAATTGGAATTGGTCATGTCAGTGATGCAGGCAGAGCAGATTGCAATATCGGGAGGTATGTCGGGGGCCAATCCAGTACTCCTGGATGTAGAGGACTTTTTGATGATAAAATCCTTGAAGGGTTTTCCAGACTCTTCCCATTCGATATCAAGTTCATCCACCCGTGATATGGACGGAGGATCCTGCTCAATTCTATGTATCAGTTCTTCAATATTCTTTGAATTGCCCTCGACAACAATACTGACGCCTGCATCGCCAAGATTCAAGACATATCCTTCTAAGGAGAGGGACTTTGCAACACGATACACAAATGGCCGAAAGCCTACTCCCTGTACGATTCCAGTGACATGGATGTTGGCTCTGCGTTTCACTGAGTGAAGGCCTCTCAGAAACCTTGTTTGGTTATGATATTAATCCAGTGAAGTAACAACAACTTGCATGTGGCCTTGTAGGACCTCTTAAGGAAATGTCAGAACACATGTATGATTGACCTTGCATACTTTCAGTAAGAACACCGAGTCTATGGTTCATGAACCGAAAACGACCCCTTCCATTCTTGCTACTGTGCCGGAGTGTCTAAGGAACACTCTGGAAAAATCCATCAGCAAGACGCAGAAGCGGAGGAAGTCTGTTCTAATCTCAAGTAACAGTCTAGCAAATCGATTTATTCTTTCCAGGTGGGGAATCCACCCCTCACAACGTAGGCACTATCGAAACTTATTCGCAACAGTAAGAAAGCACTGTAGAGCTGTCTTCAGGCACATTCTTGCTCAAGGCCGCTTGGAATGGGAATC
>JAGLUV010000018.1 GCA_023134215.1 Candidatus Thorarchaeota archaeon
ATCATCCACTTGGCACTCCAAAATCTAGTGGATAGTATTACAGATATTACTCAATGGTAGGCGGTTCGCGAAAGACATATCTCAGCTCACTGTATAATGCACTGGTATACAAAATTGTATCCACGAGGAGGCTTCTGTCACTCAAATGTGGAATAACCGTCATAGACCTCTATTACTAAAACTGGGCTATATGAGGCGTGTTTTCCATGGCTGCAATGAGGCCTAATCAACAATTTCATGCAGAATGACGGGGTGTAGAGTCTTGGAATCAAATAAGAAGGAACAAGGGTCTCGGGGAGTGTCAAAAAAGCGAATCCGATCCAATGTAAAGCAAGTTTTGAACGAACCAGTACTGAAGACTCTAGTCAAGCAGTCAATGCTGACTGAAATACAACTTGAAACACTAATCATAGATCTTCTCGTGGAGGACAGCTATGGAGCTCACATTCCCTATGATGATAAGGCAGCATTCAGATCTCGTCGAGGCACCAGAGCACGAGGCGTTTCACGTGGAGCATTCAACAGAACACTGAACCAAGCACGAAGGAACCTGACGCGTTGTCTAAGTACAATGCTTCTGCTAGCCTATCTTGGACTGTTTGAATTTGCAATATTCCGACCCTTCGAAGAGATAGCTGCAAGGATTGGAAACTACAGACACATCCGCGATATATTGGGCGGCAAGGTTCAGTTGTCAACCGAGGACATTGAGAGCTACCGTGCGGCTGAACGCATGATTCTTGCAGCCTTGGACGAGCTTACTTCGTCTCTTGCGCTGAAAACCGATCTCTCTAAGAAGAAATGAAATCCCACAGCCGATTGGCTTTGGATAGATGCATGAGATCTGTGATTGCAAGAGCGCAATAAAATGGTACGAATGTGTCGTATCATCGAGGACGCATCGCAACGCCAGCTAAGTTCGTTCTCCCATCAGGTCGTTCATAGCCACATTGATCATCTTGGAGGTGTATCTTGAGGAGATAGAGATGCCAACGATATTGCCCGAACTTACCAAGGCAGTTCGAAACTTCGGCATTGGCATGTCATCTTTGATACGACACACTCATACAGAACATAGACACAATGATACATAGTTCTAATCTTAGAACAGGAATTTCACTCAAATTGCACGTGCAAAAGCCGTTTCGTAATACGAGACATACAAATAATACAGTTATCTTTTGTCTAGCCAACCTTTATCCTACTTGGACAAATCAGTAAACCTTGATTCAGGCAGTGACAGTGATAACGGTGGTCAAGGAGAATCCCTTGGAGCGACTATTGAAAGCAAGTAGAAAACGTGTTGCGGAAACTGAAGAGCGCGATAAGCTTGTTGAGATTACGAATGCAATTGGCGACCGAAGAGAACGGAACCTACTCGACCTCCTAGCTAACATCGAAGCCAAGGACGGATGGGAAACCGCAATTCATTTTCTAATTGAGTCCGCAAAATCTACATACTCGGCTCCAATTGGCGCAGGGGGTAGCCAACGAAGAATCGAGCCTTTGAAGTATCGAGAAGTGATTTTTGCCACTTTCTCCTCCGCAGGCTTGGAACCTGTGAACTATGATACAGTGGCATTACTCGATGAATTGCAAGGTGAAGAGTCAATGGTATCCGCCACACGCACATTTGCTGCCAGAGTTCAGAATCTGACGATTAAGCAATTTCAGAGTGGGGATGCCCTTTTCTTCGATTTAGCGAGCATGAGCAGCTCTCTTCCAGCAGACTTGATCGAGATGGCTGAGGCGATTCATAAGAAACGAATACATGAGCTAATCATTCCAGTTAGCAGGAAACAAGCTCACCTGGAAAAGATGTGGTATTCCGAGTACGGTCGGATAGCCTTGGCAGAACAAGGCGTAAAAGGTAACAGATTACAGCTCCCCGATCTCGACTCGGTATTATCTGTAATACAACTAAGAATTGGCCATCGGTTGATGACTAAGGAAGATGACAGTCCCTTGGAAGTACCAGAAGTTACACCAACTAATGCTGAATATGGAAATCTTCTCACCATGATGATCAACCAAGACATTGATGGACTTGGCCTTCTCGGAAGCAAAAACTCGCTTCCTCTTCTTAGCACTGTATTAAGATCAACTGTTGCTGATTACCAGCAAGACAAGTCCACCAACCTATTCAGGAAATTCATTTCTTGCATGAACAGCCATGTGCAAGTTCGATCATTAAATTCACTCGCAATGCTTGAGCGCGTCATGCAACTGGATAACAGCCGCCTTGTGACACCCGTCACAGTTGCTCTTGGGAATTTCTATCATGAATCTGCAGCTTCAGTCCTAATCGAGCTCGCATGTAGGACAAGGAATAAGGAAGTCGAAGCCGCTTCAATCACATCCATCGCAAACATTCACCGAAAGTGTCCTGAGGTTGAAGTGGTATTGGACAATGTCTTAACATCAGAGTGCAGAAATCGCGGCAGACTAAGACGCCTGCAGAAGAAGCTTCTAAAGACAAGCAGAAGCCAGTATTACAGCTAATATAGGTATTACATGCCGTAAGCACGACAGACATAAATCAACTGGCCTTCTCGCGTGAGAATCATGAGCAAATCAAAGGGGAACGCAATGGAGGAAATTGACAAGTTCTTCACACCTCATTCCGTTGCCTTAGTTGGAGCTTCATCTGACTACAGGAAATTAGGTAACTCAATACTGATGAATCTCTTGGCTTCGGAAATACAGGTATATCCCGTTACCCGAAATAAAGATCGTGTCCTAGGTGTCAAGGCGTATTCAGATTTGAAAAGCCTACCAGAACCCGTTGATCTGGTTATCATTGCAGTAGCTGCCAAATACTGTGTAGGACTTATGTCAGAAGTACAAGGTGCTGGAGCCAGACATGCAGTGGTGATATCCGGTGGATTCAGTGAAACTGGTCCTGAAGGAGAGAAGCTTGAAAATGCGCTAGTCGCAGCTGCAAAAGAAGCCGATGTTAGAATCATCGGCCCAAACTGCGTTGGAGTATCTAACAGTCGAATTTTCAATGGCACATTTACTATGATGCCAGAGCGCGGCAACATAGCATTCCTGTCTCAAAGTGGCGCGCTTGGAGGCATGACGATCTATATGACGCGAGCGAAGCGTATTGGCATAAGTAAGTTCGCTAGCGTTGGAAATGCAGCAGATGTGAGTTTAGATGAAATAATCGATTACTTTAGAACAGACACAAAGTCTGCAGTCATTGCTGTCTACGTAGAAGGAGTCGACAATGGCAGATCGTTCTTTAATGCTCTACATAACGCTGCCAACGAAAAACCAGTTGTTGTTCTGAAAGGTGGTCGGAGTGATGCAGGCGGAATTGCTACACGGTCACACACTGGATCTATGGCTGGGTCTCCGAAGCTGTTTGAAGGAATGATTCGTCAAGCCGGCTGTGTCATAGCCCCAACATTCGATTCATTACTTGAGATATGTAAGCTATTCGATTATCAGCCTCTTCCTGCGGGAAATCGTATTGGTATTATTAGTAATACAGGTGGGGCGGGAGTTCTAGCCACGGATGCAGTGTCTGATTTCAATCTAGAAGTTCCAAATCTGGAAAGAAAAACACGTCATGAACTTAAGCAGATTCTATCTCCCATGGCGTCGACAGACAATCCTGTGGATGTAGTGGCAGGTGCTGGCCGAAAAGAGTACACTCTCACAACAGAGCTTTTGCTAAGAGATCCAAACATAGACATGCTATTGGTAATTTGTGGGGTACCTACATTTGCAGGAATGACACAGACCGAGCATGCTGCAGGCACACTTGAAGGGCTGCGAACAGCTGAGAGTGGAAAGCCTGTTGTCGGAGTCTGGTTGGCTGGTGATGTTGGCAAACCTGGTAAGGACTTGTTAGAAATGAACAGAATACCATGTTATGACGACCCTGCACTGGCAGCTCTTTGCATGTCACGAGTAGCACAATACGCCGAGATGCATAGCTCTTCCAAGTAAGTCATTATGCTGACATGTCACGTATTACATGTAATAGAGCCAATACCATCATGGTTTCAGATGTCTTTCTGCAATGGTCGGAAATTCATTTGTCACCGCTTCGCGCAGCTTACGCTCAACCCACATACTCAGGTTAATCGACTTTTCACTTCTCACAGCCTGCAAACAACTTCTCAAATCTATTGGGATAGAGAACGAAACTATAGGACTCTTACGCTCACGGTTTGGCACAGCCTCAACGTGCCCAGCTTCATCAACCCTCTCTACAGAGGTGTGTGAGGGTCGACTTATTGCTGCTGTAGACTCGCCTTTCTTTCGTCTATCTTCCTCATCTCGTCTATACTTACCTAGAACCACTTATTACACCTCCTTCAAGATACTGGCATAAGCTTCTGTCACTAGCTCGGCAATCTTCAAAGTAACAGATGGATCTCCTGATTGTCTAAGCTTTTCAGCTGCCACCTGTTGGCACCCACGCGCAAGCATTCGTATGTCGCGTGGATTTCCTCTGGCTGCACGGTTGATCGTTTCTACTGTTTTATCATCAAACGGATACAGGTCGAAGCTAGTGGGATCGAAGATGTCGATCCTGCCTTTCGCGTAAGCCAATCTGCGGCCAACGAATTCCTTCGCTTTTTGGTCATCAAGTGGCGGCACATCAAGTGGCTCAGTCCTGTGTGCAATCTGCGGCAGGAAGTTGAGCATGGCATTCCAATACTCCATTGTTCCGCTCATGATGAGCGTGATAATGGGCTCATCAAGTGCGCCTCCTCTATGTGAATCGACCATCTCCTCAGTAGGCAGATCTGCCAAATATCGCAGTTTGTGGAAAGCTGCTTCTTGGTTGTCAGCAACATCTTCTATGAATAGGGCTGTGCGACATTTTTCCTGAACATACCTTCTTAGGCTCTCTGTAGCAACGGCCTCCACAATCTGACTTGACTCCCATGACCGACGATACTTAATCCTTAGAGAATCAGCTATTGCTGCCGACATTTGTTTTTCATAGAGTCCAGTCATTCCGACATAGCCCGTGACAAACTTGTTGCCACGTCTATCCGCCAAGGTGGGCAAGTCACGAAGAGCCAAAAGCATCAAAGTGCTCTTGCCAGATCCCACTGGACCCCTCAGGAACACATGACGCTCATTCGTAAGAATCAAATCAACGATACTGTCAAGGAACGTTGGATGTTCAATGTATAGCCTTGAATCCGGCATCTTATAGCCCCGGAATGGCGAGGACCTGCAGTTAACAGCCTCTTCCCACGCACGCAGGACTTCCTTTCTAGTGTTGAAGTGCCTAATCAAAGCGCTTTCATGGATGGCAATAGTCATCTTGTTTTGCCCTCTTGTATCACAAGTACTTCTTGTAATACAGTTTCTGACTCCCAATATTTCGATATAAATAGTATGGTAGATTACTGAGGATATACCAAACACATCACAATGAACGATAACCTTTTTCAAGCAGACCAAATTGAAAGACGCAGTCGGGAAGCCGGCCATAACCGGTGTGACAGGAAGTCAAGTGAAATGGATATCAATCGAACGCAACACATACTAAACTCATTGATGATTTTCTCTTTTTTGATATTCGGAGGTCTCTCAGGTGTGCTGCTCATCACAGATGCGCCTCTCACAAGTTCAACGGTTTCACTCCCATTCGCTTTCCTCTTCCTGTGCATCATGACTCTCATAGTCACTGGACAGATTGACGAGAAACCTCAGATGATTGAGAAGTATCTACGCGAATGGCTCATAATTTGTATCTTCGTTGTCATACTGGCCGCCTTGGTCTTTACACTTGCCTGATATTCAACACAAGAGTTTTAGGATTTCAGGAACTGAGCTATTCATTAGAGTAATAGGTGCAGAATCCGATCTCTTCCATAGAAGTGAATCCAATGAGCAAAATCCTGCCGGGCACGAAGACGACACGTATGGAACTACTTCGTCTTAAGAACAGGAAACGATTAGCTCAGCGTGGCTATGATCTTCTCAAAGAGAAGCTAGATTCGCTAATCATGGAGTTCTTCAACTCAATAGCAGGAATCAAACAGGCTCGTGAAGCCATGGAAGAATCATTGTCTGAGGCATTCTCAGCACTCACTCAGGCTAAGATGATTATGGGGCCATCAAGAGTGGTGGAGTTCGCTCATGCAAGTCAGGTACGCGCCGACCTCCGAATCACAACTCGTTCAATGATGGGGGTTCGTGTTCCTGTTCTGGCAGTTCAGCAGCGTTACCCAGATCTTCCCTATTCCTTGGTTGACTCAAGTGCAAGATTAGATGCGATGAGCACGAAATTCAGAGATGCACTGAGGGCCATTGTTAGACTTGCTGAGATAGAAGCAACTGTGAAGCGACTTGCTCTTGAGATTGAACGAACAAAGAGAAGGGTTTCCGCTCTCGAAACCATTGTCATCCCGAGATTAGAAGCCACAACTAGACACGTGAAGTTGGCTCTGGAGGAAAGAGAACGAGAAGATTTTTTCAGGACCAAAATCATACGAGACCGAATTGCTGCAGAAGAGTAGCTAGCCGTGACGAATCTTCAGTATCGCAGAAGCTAAGTCCCCCTTACTCTCCTTCAGAGCTCCTATGGCATCTTCAATACTAGCTCCAGTCTGACTTGCTACCAAGGCTGCATCTTCCATAGGAATTTCAATCTCTTTATCCACCAGCACTTCCTCGGTTTCAACACTGGCGGTAAGTCCGCGTTCTGTCTTCATACCAGATACCTGAAACGATTCACTACCTGCTTGCTTAATCATCATTACTTGGGGATTCGATATGATCCATTCCTTATCTTCGAACCTAAACAGGATTTCTTTCACGCCTGCAATATCCTTCTGCTCGATTCCTGCCTTCTTCATCATCCGAGCCATTCGTTTTGGTGACATATCTCTGAATCCCATTAAATCACACCTCAGTCAATCGTCCTCTTGGTCACGGACCTAGTATCTAGTTTCATCATACGTGGTTTTCGAACCTGATAAAACGCTTGTGCTTAGTTTCAACATGT
>JAGLUV010000019.1 GCA_023134215.1 Candidatus Thorarchaeota archaeon
GCGTTCATCAGGAATCGAACAAACTCCCTGCCAATCTTATCGGGAGTTGGTGAATGTGCGTCACTTGAAGTGATATATGTCAGTCGCCTCAGCTCGGGAATGCAATCAGCAATCTCTGTATCCGCAGAGAGTCCGAGCTCCAAGAAGTGGATATTCGATGTTTCATCCCCATAGCAATCCTTCAGGCTGTCATGTTTCCCTTCTCTGAAGATTGACCTAAAGGGGGTGAATGCGTGCGCGGGTCCGATGAGACCACCCACATCTCGCACCATACCGGCCAGATCCTCTCCGCTCACATTGACCCGAGGACGCCCGCCCCATTCAGCATCAAGATTCGGGGAATGTGGACGCAAGACGCTCCTCAGGTTCTCCACAGACTCAAAGTCAGGCAGAATGACAACATGATGAATCGCTTCTTGGTCTTCTATCTCCACCGTTAGGATGAAAGCAACTGAACCTGTCGTCAAAATTCCGTTCTTCTCTTTTAGATGCGTCCTAAGATGGTCAAGCCAATCAGGCTGGGTTGCATCACCAGTGCCAAGGACTGCAAGACCCTTCTCAAGTGCACCCTGCGTAAGCGCGGGAATAGTCATATGCTTGCTTACACCTATTGAGTGAAGCGAATGTATGTGCAGGTCAACATCGTATTCTTCCATGCGCCACATCTGTCTCCTCAGATGTTCACGAGGACCTTCGTTACGTTTGGTTGACTAGCGTACTCAAAAGCCTTGGCACCTTCCTCGAGAGTAAACTGTTCGCTGATCAATCGATTTACCTCGATTCTACCTTTTGATAACATGTCTAATGCCTTGTCATAAGGACCTCTACTCGTACCAACGATTCTGATTTCTCGGTTCACAATCTCAGTAGTATTAACCTGAACACCGTTGCCGTGCATGCTCTTGAGTGCGATAGTTCCGCGATTCCTCACTATTTCAAGTGCCATTATGAATCCGTCAGGAGTGCCGGTGGCTTCAACTACCAAGGCCGGGCCTACTCCGGAAGTGGCGTCTAGAACCGCTTTCTTCCAATCCGTTTCCGTCGTGTTAATCGTATTTGTTAGGCCAAGCTGTCTTCCGAGACCTAGTTGGTAACGGTTGCGGTCCAACAAGAGCACTTCAGCACCGGTTGCATCGTATATCTGAGAGATGAGTAAACCTAGCTTGCCACTTCCCATGACCAAGACAACTTCCCCAGGCCCAACCGGAGAGTCTACTTCAGTCTGAATGGCTGAAGCTAAGGGCTCGACAAAAGTGCCAGCTACCATGTTTACACCTTCAGGGAGTAGATGTACTAGGTCAGCAGGCACACTAAGGTATTCTCTCAACCCGCCGTCTATTGTGATTCCAAGAGTCTGCTTCGTGATACAGAGATGCTTGAGGTGATTGTTGCAGTACCAGCAACGACCGCAAGCTAGATCCACTTCAGTCGTTACCATTGCCCCCGGTGTAAACTCGGGCACGGAGCTTTCATGGACAACTCCAGCAATTTCGTGTCCGAGGATTATTGGCAGTGGTGTGCTGAAGTCACCTTTCCAGATAGCAATGTCAGTACCACAAATCCCCACTGATCTGACCTCTATTCTCACATCTCCGGGCATGAGTGGCGTGATAGGTGTGTCAGCCACTTGGAGACCATCACGCGTTAAGACAAGAGATTGCATAGTTAGACCCTCACCAAGGAAACTGATTCCCTACCTGCACAATAAACCCTTCGATTATGTTGAATTTATAGCGCCCGCGTCAAAGCCAGTAGGGAGTTTCACTTATCTGATGCCGATATCAGTAGCTGCTGTGAAAAAGGAGGCCAAGGTTAGTGGTTCGCTTTGGAATTGAGTTCGTCCCCGACAAGCCAATTGACAAGATAGTCCATTGGGCCAAGCTCGCTGAGAAAAACGGCTTTGACCTCGTCTGGCTCACAGACCATTACAATAATCGCAACGTATGGTCAGCATTGACTGTCATTGCATTGAACACGAGCAAGGTCATCATTGGTCCGGGGGTTTCGAATCCATATCACATGAGCCCAGCTCTTTCAGCATCAGCAGCAGTCACTCTCAATGAGATAAGCAACGGACGGGCGGCAATAGGTTTTGGTGCTGGAGACAGGATTACACTCAACAGCATCGGCATTGATTGGGTTAAGCCGGTTTCAACTGTTGTTGAGTGCATAGAGTATGTCAGAGCTCTGACGGAAGGACGAAGGTTTACACTTGATGGAAAGG
>JAGLUV010000002.1 GCA_023134215.1 Candidatus Thorarchaeota archaeon
CACACAGCTGATGTGTCAGTGAAGCAAGAGATTGGATGAGAGTTTCGCGATCAAGTGCATTGACTTGGTTATCAAGATCAACTAGGTCATTATCTACTAGAGAACGTCGTACGCGTGAAATAATCTGATGGGCGACATACGATTCAGGGGTTCTGCATTTAACCCGCAATGTTGGCTGGACGGATTTAGTTGCGAACCGTTTCAACTGGATATCTATGAACCCAGCCTCCTTCAACATGCGACTGAGCAGTTCCTTGGGGAAGCAGTAACGATGGCCCATCCCTGGCGAATCCAAGCCATAGATCCAGTTCATTAGAAGTTTCCTTTGTGCTTCCCCCTTCTTGAGAAAGTTCGCAAAAGCTGCTTCTATATCAGGGGTTTCCAGAAGCAAAACGCCCCCCGGTTTCAATACACGGAAAAACTCAGCCAATGCGTAGATGCTCTTCGCTGCACCGAGGTGTTCTATTGTGTGTATACACTCCACATGACTAACTGAGTCATCAGGGAATTCCAGATGATATGCAGACATGATACGATCTGCAACAGTAGAATCAAAGGCGTCAATGTTGACGTACCCCTTCTTGTAGACTGGACCGCAGCCCACGTGGATTCGCATCGTGCTTACCTGAAGTCTTTCGGACTGATGCTTCCATAGAGTGTCCCTGGCAGGTAAGTTGTGTTGTAGAGATCTGGATTGATGTAAGCGCCTATTGGGCTCGATAGGATAGCTGAAATCAAGATGAAGAGAAGCACACTCCCCAAAACCAGCTTGAACACCATGCTCTCACCCTTACTTGCGGGCGTGCTTACTGCATCTTGCGCCTCATTGGGTGTGAGACCTGCTTGAGCACCAAGCAGCTCGATTTTCTCTGAACCAAGGACTGGTCTTGTCAAGAGCCTGCGAAGCCATTGCATAGGCCCAAGGAAGCGGCGACTCCCTCGGATAGAAACCATATCCAGTTGATACAGACAGAGTTCCATCCAATTCATGGTTGTATAGTATGGGATCAAAGCCGTTAAGATTATCGGTTGACGTAGCGAAACCGGCGCGGAATAATCAATGGGTGTTAATGCGCGAATTCTCACTGGAAGTCCTTCGGACTGATGCTGCCATAGCGCGTACCCGGCACATACGTGGTGTTGGTGGCAGGGTACTGACCAATAACACCTAGAGAGCCTACCACAATAACTACTACCACAATTATGAGAGTAGAGATTGCAACCGTCAACTTGAACAGGATGCTGCTTCGTCTGCTCATTCGAGCGTCAACAACAGCTTCAACCTCGTTAGGAGTCAAACCAGCCTGAGCGCCTAACAGCTCGGCTTTCTTTGTGTCAAGAACTGATGATGTCAAGAAACCGCGCACCCAGTCTTTGAGCCCACCAAGCCGTTGAAAGCGAATTGCGTTCAGTTCGTAGAGAATGGATTCCATCCAAGTCATGAGAAGACAGTAGGACTCCCAAGCATAAAAGCTATTGATTAGCGTAATGCAAGCCAGTTTCCAGGTTATACAGATGAACGCTCTAGACCAGTCCTACAAGAAATCCTTAGGCCTGATACTTGCATAGTCAGTACCGGGAACGTAGAGCGGATTCGTATACCAAGGCACGTACGACCCGGTCACCCCAATGGCACTAAGAATCAACACAACGACTATGAAAGCAACAAGAACCCACTTTAACCAAGATGGAAGGCCCGTAACATTGGGACTCCCGCTGATAACCTCATCAACCTCAGCTTCTGATAATCCCACGCTAGCGCCGAGTGGCCTGATTCTTCTTCTATATGCTGGAGATATCGGTTGAGATTTGAACACCCGTGATAGAATAGTGTACACGCTCTCTCGACCACTAAGCCGGAGTAGCTCAATCCCAACTGGAATCATATCCGCCAGTGACATAACTAAATAGAGTTGTCCTTAGAAGAAATATCTTTGCCAAGATGTCAACTGTTGCTTTTCTTTAGTTCCTCCTCAATCAGACGAAGACAATATGGATCTCGATGAAGTCCACCTGCCATCGAATGAGAAACTGCAGAACAGCCACCCTTGCATATCTTACTGTACGTACAGCTGGCGCACTCGCTGCCCAAGTCAGTCCGCCGGACTCTGCGAGTGTACGAGGAAAAAGTGTCATCGTTCCAGATCTCTTTCAAAGGCCGTTCGCGAATGTTGCCCTCCACGAACTT
>JAGLUV010000020.1 GCA_023134215.1 Candidatus Thorarchaeota archaeon
TATCATTCCTTGTTAAAATAAAACGCATCAAATCAGACCGCTACATGGACGTAAGCCTGCGCGACTACACAGAAAATCAACTAGGTTGGGACGACGAGCGTCGACGCAAAGGTTTAGGCGAGTTCCTGTTCCTTTGTGCGGAATCCATGATGGTCTGCCCATTCGAAGACCGAGTCAGCTGGGGCGAAATGATTGAAGCCTTCAACGAGAACCTGAAGAAAAAGATCAGTGTCACTTATCCAAAAGGCGGATGGAAATCCATATTCGATGGATTCACAGAAGCCATTGAGGAAAACGGAGGAAGATTCCGGCAGGCTGAATGTACTGCCGTCAACTTCAGCAAAGGACGTGCCGTTTCCGTTACTCTCAAACCACCCGAAGGTGACGAATATGACATCACCGTTAATGAAGCCGTGATAGTCACTGTTCCAGTTCAGAATCTGCGTTCTGTGCTTGGCGCAAGGGCAGCAGAATCAGTCGTATCCGTTGACTTCCTAAAGAGATGCGAGGCGCTAAAACCCACAGCGGGCGCTGTAATCGACGTGGCGTTGAAGAGCAGGATAACGGATCATTCGGGCATCATATTCCTCCGGAAATCAAACAGTTTCGGTCAATGGTACAGTAATATCGAGCCTGCTATGGCACCCGAAGGATGCCTACTCGGAACTTGGTTCAAGCCCATCCCCGCCGCAGATGCCAATGATAAGACCAAAAATGAAACAGCGTTAGACGACATGTGGAAGGAACTCATTGAAGCTTATCCTGAGATAGAAGATAACCTAGATTTTGTAAGACGATTTGTCGCACCCATGTGCGATGGCGCGGAAGTGAATATTGACCAGCATAGATACCGTCGACCCTCGTGTGAGGAGCCCGTACCTGGCACGTCGAATGTCTGGCTATGTGGTGATAGCACCAGCGGTCATGGCGCCGGAGGAGAGATCGGTCACGTTAGTGTCAGACAGCTCTGGGACAAGCTCCAAAACATGTAGTCAGTCAGAGCTCATTCCTTCGGTTTCACATACCAATTCTTCTTGCCATCCAAGAAGTGGTCGACCCCACGTCTACTGAGTATGCGGAGATTCTTCAGATGTGCATCTCCATGTGATGGTCTTAGGAAATCCAGTTTCGTGCAGGTTTTGAAATCATCACATTCCCAACAGCCTTCGATGCCTTTTTTCACACAGCACTTCCTTATCTTGCAGAAGGGAGGGCCGCCACCCGCTTTGCATCCACGCTTGCAGCGCATCTTGACTAGTCCGCCAAGTACCTCATAGCATTCAGGGTAATTTTCGAAATACTTGAAGAAAGAGTAGGAAGAAAGCGATTCTGCAATCTTGTCGTATCTGAATGTTCTGAGCTCTTTGCGCAGGTCTCTTGCCAAGTTGGCTATACTGCCAGTATGCGAAGGGCATTCTTGACAGTACAATCCACAGTAGGCAATCATTCCACTCTTCTCTGACATCTAACCGCCTTCTAATTCCGGGTGAGAATAAGGGGTAATCCATTCAGACACTAATTAATGCTCTACTCTGCAATCCCGAGAGATAGCAAATGCAACCCACGAATAGTACAACCATCAAGTCACCGCGGAACAGTTGAACATCATTTCCATGATATTGATGTAATCACAATGACACTCCAGCAACCTATGAAACGGGTTTGCGGGCTGCCTTCAGATCCGCAACCTCATCTTCAAGGTCACTGATACACTCAGTCATTTCCATGACCTTTTCGAGAAGGATAGATAGCAGGTATCCGTAGTTGACACTATACCCCTCTTCACGCTCAATGATGTTGGCCTCTTCAAGTCTGCGTGCGGCGTTGGTGACCGACTGCTTGGAGACCTTGCGATCCTTGAGGAACTTATCAACACTCTTGCGCACATCGCGCGGAGCCATTGGCGAGCCTTTCAGAGGGTCAAGGAGACTGTGTAATAGCATCAGCCCTGCACTCATTCGGGGATTCATCAATTTAGCAAATGCCAGATCGAGTTCTGACCTCAATATGCTTCTCTTCCTCACTCTTTCATTTAGCTGCGATAAGTAAACGCTTAGTCTGTGTTAAACTTTCTCGTGTGCTTGGAGGGGCTCAGGAATGGGTCAAGATTCGGTTTCGGGACCGTAAACGTTTACCAGACTGCAAAGGAAATTCGTCAGGAATAACAAGAATGAAAAGACGCGTAGTGACCCTGAGTCAAGCGTGAACTATATGCCAAAAAGTCTCGAACGAGTCGTGTTTGTATCTGTGATACACACTGATACGGATAGCGTCGCGCACGCAAGGAAGACCGTGAGAGAGGTAAAGCCAGATGTGGTGGCAGTGGAGCTTGATAGAGAGAGGTATGAGCAGCTAATCAGTTCGCAATCATCAACTGAAACCCCAGAACTGCCAATGACAGGGGATGTAGTACATAATCTTCTGAACCAGATAGCAATGCTGGAGAACAGTCTAAGCGGCATCACTGGGACGGGAGTGGGCGAAGAGATGCTTACTGCAATCAACGAGGGACGTGAGATAGGTGCGAAGATTGCCCTCGTGGACAGGCCTATCAGTACAACAGTGCATGCCCTCATGCAAGTGCCGCTGGATGAGATATACCGACTAACGAGTCTCGTTCCCGATGCCACCACGGAGATTGAAGGGGACAGTGCCCAAGACCTGATGTCATTTCTGAAGGAAGATGGTTCTATTGATGCGCTAATGGAGCAATTCAAGGATGAGTTTCCGCTCCTGCACGAAGTCCTCATCCACCAGAGAGATTTGTACATAGCTAAAGCATTGCTTTCGATTCTCAATGATGTCGAGGGGAATATAGTAGTCGTCTTAGGTGCAGGTCATACGGAGGGTGTTCGGAAGAAACTTGGACAATTGCTTGAAGTCGAGGCAGGCTCCTAAAGCTCGAGCGCATCGATAAGCTCGTCTAGCCCCGCCCCAGTCTTTGAACTTACTTTGAAAACTGGTAGTGTTGCATCGACCTCGCGAACATCATTGACAAGAGCATCAACATCGAATTCCAAGACATCTGCTAGGTCGATCTTGTTTATGATTACCATATCAGATCTCTTGATTGTAAGAGGATGTTTCTTCACCATGTAGGGACCTTCTGTGATGCTGAGCACGACTATCTTCTTATCCACGCCAAGGGGGTATCCGGCGGGGCAAATTAGGTTTCCAACATTCTCGATGAACATGAGCTGATACTTACCTAGATCTATCTCCCCCAAGGCATAGCGCACCATTCTTGCATCGAGATGACATGCAGTTCCAGTATTGATCTGCACCGTATCTACGCCATGCGAAGCGACTCTGTCTGCATCAATTGTTGTGGCCAAGTCACCTGCAAGCATTAGTATACGATACTTTCCAGCAAGCCGAACACATAATGACTCAATCAGCAGGGTCTTGCCGGTACCCACAGACCCCATTATATCAAAGGTTCTGAGACCGTGCTTTCTGAAGATATCTGCGTTGATATTGGCCGCCTCTTCATTAGCCCCAAAGAGATCTTTGCGAATGTCTATCGATACGGTCTTGTCAGTCATTCCGTTGTGTCCTCTGCTTCCATGGTGGACTCACCAAGAGTTGGCTCTTCCGGTTCAGGGTACAGATAATCTCCGGCGATAGGTCGAATGATTTGGCGCTCCACGAATAGTGCCACGATAGCCCAGAGAAATCCCTGTGTCATGTCCAGTAGAGCTGCTGCCAAGATAGCTTCAATGGGATCTACCAATGACGCAAATACGGTCGCAGTTGGTATGAAGCCGCCTATTATTCCCCCACCTAAGATAACCATCAACGCATACTTCCGCGAGTTCCTCTCTTTTGTCACGTGAATTGCCAATCCAGAACCGATGCCTAGGAAGATGTTACCAATCATAGGAAGAAGTGGGGGTTCCCCGCCTCCCATGGCTCCGCCTATACCAACTATAGCCCCAACGAATATCCCTCCTGGCACACCACCGATCACGCCACCTAAGAGCGAAAACATGAATCCAGGAGTTAGCTCCACGAATCCAGGAATTACAGGAATACGAATAAACATTCTCACAACGATTCCAAGAGCCGCAATCAGTGCGAGTGTGGTCAATGATACTGTGTTCTTTTGAAGAGGGATCTGAGTCATTTGGTCGCCTCGTTGATTCTATCGAGGCGGCTCGGGCCAAGTGCTCAACAAGAGTCTTTTGGTTTCTGTGTACCAGTGTTCTAGCTGTTCGAGTATCTGCCGCTTTACAGCTTCTGTCGATATAGCTCGATAGACGTAGAAGTAGCCGCCTCTCTCAATTCTCTTCTTCTCCCGCTCTATGAGACCCTTGCGATCCAACTTCTGCAGAATGCGTTGGACAGTACTGCGGTCCCTGTTAATTCTTTTTTCCAGTTCTTCAACGGTCCTAGAACCACCAAGCAGAGAGAAGTAGATGTCAATCTCGCTGCTGCGCAGACCGAATGCGCAACACAACAGGTCGGAGGGCTTCTCAAGATTCTTTGTAAACAGCCCCACTAGCGGCTCTCTGGTCGTCATGGCGACTTTGCTAGGAGAGCCTTTCAAGATAAGGGTTGTGCAAAAGCAAGCACAAGCGATTCTGGGGATAATACTTCGTTTCAAAAGAACACAACAC
>JAGLUV010000021.1 GCA_023134215.1 Candidatus Thorarchaeota archaeon
CAATGCTCATTCCAGTCGACAAGGGTGTAACTAATCCTGCGTGGGCATTCTCAAGGCCTAACCGTCGAATAGCATCAAGGGCAACATGATTCGTCACCTGCTGCATCAGAGAGGCACCTGCAGCTTTTGGTTGCGGCGCTGTAAGGTGGCCGCTTCGGCCAATTCCGTGGTTGAAACCAGCGGACAGACGATCAAGAAGAGGCGAAATAGTCCGACCCTCTCTTTCGCCAACCCGAGCAGCCGCGGGATCCTTATCGGTATCCATTGAAGAGAGGAGTGTAAGCATCAGATCCACCTGACGTTCCGTGAGAGGCCTGTCAGGGAATCTCTGTCTGTTTAGAATGTCCTTCACTGGAGCCAATAATGCGTCAATCGTGATGCGACCGCGACGGGCCATGTTTTCGGGTATAAGGTCAGTCAACCGTTTCTCGATATCATTGTCCAAATCGATATACCTCCTCTTTACCCAGCCGCTCATAGATAACATCTTCACCTTCAACCACTGGGTTTTCAAATGTAGCTGACACTACTCCACGCGTGCCAAAGGGCTGTTCAATCACTCCTTTCACACCATTTCGTGTCTTGATAGAAACGCCCTTGAGTGAATCCGCAATCTCCTTTGTAGAGGCAAGCCCCTCGACCAGCACATCGACCGCCCGAATTCGGGACGCCCTACCAACCCGGACCTTCTTCTTAAACAAGCGAATTTCCGCAGGAATTTCCGTGACTTCACCTGCACCGATTATTCGCATGGTTGTAGGAGGTAGATCAGTGCGCATTAGGATAAGCCGGAATCCAAGTTCTATGCCAGTTCTTCTCTTGAACAATATGGCTGCATCAAACTCATCAGTTCCAATGTCTGAAACGACGATACGGGCATCATTCTCCGTTTCAAATGGGATGATCTCTGATGTTATGTTCGGCATACCCACTGTGGCGTTGAGTACCATTCTGCTTGTAACTCTACCACGATACAGAGGGTTGATACGAATACGGGCTATGACCCCAGTTGTCTTTACTATGGAGTCTGGAGCACACACGTAATCACCGCGGCTAATGCTCTGATCATCCAAGTCGGGGATATTAGCGCCCACTCTATCACCTGCCTTCGCAGTTTCACGCTCGTCACCGAATGTTTGAAGGGACCTGATTTTGGCCATCGTCCCTTGAGGCATCACCTGTATAGTGTTTCCAACTGAAACCTGACCGCGTAGGATTGTGCCAGTAACGACTGTGCCATGACCCTTGATTGGAAATGCGTGATCTATCGGCATCAGTAAGGAACCTTCCACATCACGCTGTTGAGGTTCTAGGATTGCGGCCAGTGCATCCTTGAGCTGCTCAATGCCTTGACCAGTAGTAGCGGAAATTGGGATGAAATATCCAGTCGACACTCCTGAATCACTCAATACACTTTTTGTCCTCTCAATGACCTTGGCGAGCGTTTCGGTATCGACCAGATCGACCTTGGTTATCGCAACAATGACAGTGTCAATCTCCATGGACTGGAGAACTACAATATGCTCTCCCGTTTGTATCATGGGTCCTTCGTTAGCAGCGACCGTCAGGATTGCAGCATCAATTATGTTCGCCCCGGATACAACGCTCGTAATGAGGTCTGCATGACCGGGAGCGTCAACGAGCGTAACAAGATACTTGTTCAACACGAACATTGAGAAGCCAAGATCTATTGTAATTCCTCGACTCTTGGCCTGTGGATGACCGTCCAAGCCCGCTGTGGAAACCTTCTCGCTCAAAGCCCTAGCTAGCTCAGTCTTGCCATGGTCGATATGACCAAGCAGGCCCACATGGACAGGAATCAGCTGCTCCATTTCGCATCATCCAGGCAATGTGCATGAGCGGTGTTAAAACCTTGGTCATGACTATTCAGCTTAGAGTGGTTTATTGGGAGGTCCGCATAACAACGAGGCATGGTGTCACGGTCTCTGGAGAAGCTGATGTTGATTGCTATCGGCCTCACTACAGTTGTGCTCGTTGGAATCCCGATTCTGCTATTCGCGGTCGACACGTTGGGAAACGCCACCCAGTACGAGTTAGCACAGAATTTCTCAGAACGAGTTCATAACGGGACCCAGCTTGTAGATACTGGAGCAAACAATACTATCATTGAGATCAATGTCCCCACCGGTGTTACCGTTTCTGCAGAGGGGTCAACTCTCACTGTATCATTTCAGAGCTCAGGAGGACTAGTTACCAATTGGGAAGTGGGCTACAGCCATACAATCTCCTTACAAGCTCCCAGTGGACCAGGACCACATCTAATGCACATAGCAATGGTTGCAGGCATCATCGAGTTGACTTTTACGGAGTTGTAGGAGTCACCGCATTGAACGAAGGCCCCCCGCTTAACGCAACGTTTTTAATGTTGGTCAAGGTCTTCGCGGCCACGACGCCAAGGGCAAGGGTTGAATTCTATGGCAGAGGATGTCGAAAGGCCTGAAGACGCAAATGAAGTAGAAGAAGAGGCCAAATTAGAAGACATCGCTACTGAAGATGAGAAGAGCGAAGCGCCTTCGAGATTCAAAAGACCAACTCTGTCGAATCCACTTGGACTGATATTCAACACTAGAATGCTACGCCGAGTAGTTCAGATACTGTTCTTTGTTGGCATCAATGGGTACATCTTCGCGGCTTGGTGGGGCCAAGACACGCTTACTGACTTCTGGACTTCTATGGCGAAGTACCTTCCAACATTGCCAATCATTGCACCCCTGGAGGCGCCTTTTGCCGTAATGGCTGGATCCTTCGATACAATGCTAAGGGAGTTTACTAGTGCATCATTTCCATTCTTCACGCTGGGTGCGATGATCATTTTCCTGGTGGTTCTGGGCAGGTCCTCATGCGGATGGATTTGTCCCATTGGCACAATCCAGGATTTCGCCACGCTTCTAAACAAGAACAAGATTCGGCCTTCTCCCGGAACAGAAAGCGAACTGCGTAAGTTGAAGGTGTATATCCTCTTCTTTGCAATGTTTCTGGCCTTATGGGTGGGTATAAGTCGAGCGTTGGGCACAGTAGATGCCCTTGTTGAATTGCTGGGGCCTCTTGCCATTGCGCCCTTTGACCCCTTTAACCCCGCGTACATTATCTTTGTCCTTGCTCCGGAGCAGAACTGGCCTACAGGATTTGACAGTTTGTGGATTCTACAGACCTGGGGCCCTGTATTCTGGCTGCAACTCATATTCGCAGTTCTTGTCGCGATTATAGCAATCTGGTTTCCCAGATGGTTCTGCAGATGGCTCTGCCCGGCAGGTTGGTTATATGGCATATTCTCGCGAGATGCATTGATAGGAATCGGCAGGAATCCTGCATTATGCACCCCCGACACCTGCAATGTGTGTGAAGTTGTTTGCCCAATGAATATCCGAATACGAAAGTTCCCATATCAGCACATGCATTCTGCAGACTGCATAATGTGTCTTGAGTGCAGGAGCCACTGCCCGAATAATGCCATCGTGCTCAGATTCGCGTAGATATCTCTAGGGGCCCTTCCTGACTACCTTGTCAACAGCAGTTCGAGCACCATCGAACATCTTCATGAGCTTCAGCCCGTGTTCGGTGACTCTGGCGCCCCCGCCGCCAACGTTGCCGCCCTTGTATGTTTCAAGCAATTTGACCCCAAGTGTGATCTCGATTTTCCTGATTACACCCCAAGCATATCGATAGGACATGCCCAAAGCCTTAGCCCCTTCAGTGATGGTTCCCGCTTCATGGATGCTCTTCAAAATGTTATAGGCGCCCAGTCCAAACACATACTGGCCATCCTGTTCAAGCCAAAGCTTGTAGTTTGGTGTTAGGTTCTCAACCCTGCCAGCATCTTTATTCACTAGGCCCATCCTCCCAGCTCAAGTGTTCCCAAGGGTGCAGCAAAATCGGGAGGGGTCTGTTTGCCTTAATGCCCCCAACGCATGCGTTCTGCCTTGGTGTCCTTCTTGAAGGCCTTCTTGACTATCTTCCAGTGGTCCTGACACAGGTAAGTCTTTCGAGACCGTGTATCTTTCACTTTTAGACCCGTGTTCGCGACGCTCTCAGCAATCCGAGTAGCAGCGAATGCCCTCTTTGAATCGTTATTGCATCCCACTATGCTGCAAGTCTTCTTACTAGATTTCTCCAAGGTTGACACTTCAATTGATGAACCAATCTGGACCCATTATAACTATGACGGCAACGTAGTCAACACACTAACCACGAGGAGTAAGAATTGGCCCTTTTGAGAAGTCGAACATAATCACTTCCTCCGACCCCCGTTTCAATCTCAAAGATGTTGAGTTATCCACCGCCCCAACCTCAGTCATCGTCATCCCGTGATCTTCCGCGACTTTCCTCACCGCACTGAGGTTGGCATGAGAAACTGATACAAGAAAGCCAAGTGAGATGTACATCCGCAACCAGTCCTTGAGAGGAATTGACTGAGGTCGCGAGGTTTCTACAGCATCTAAATCGATTACTCCACCCTTTCCAGAATATTCGACAAGCATACCGGCAGTCCCGACAAGCCCAGCGACGGAAACATCCTTCGACGCGTTGAGAAGCTGTTTACTAGCTAAATCATTCATCACAGATAGGCGCTCTACAATAACTGAAGACTCACAACCAGTGACCGAGTCCCAACCTAATTCATAAGCACGGCCTCTATTGCCGACCTTGTCAAAGAGGAGGACAAGTGAATCGTCAGGAAGTGCGCCTCCTGCCGTGAGTAGTTCCTCCTTCAGAACGCTCCCAGTAGAGGATCCAACCACATATGTTGACGTTGAAGCAGGATTCGTGTGTCCTCTTACTATCGGGACTCTGAATGTATTTGAGGCATCTATCAAGCCTTGGAGCATCATTTCACCAATGTGATGATCAGAGTATGAGAGTGCGACAGCAAAGGAGTTCGGAACCCCACCTGCTGCGTAGATGTCCATGACATTTGCCAACACAACATTAAACCCAGCCGCATGAGGGTTGTTTATGCAGAGATCCTCAACGATTGCATCTGTTGTTAGAAGAATAAAATCATCGCAGTCGGTTCCGATGGCAGCAGAGTCCTCGCCCAGAGAGTGAGAGATGTCGCCGCCATACGAGTCCCGCCTGAGCTTGTTGATAATACTGGGGAGTACAAATTTCCGTGTAATCCCTTCGAAGTCAAGTAGGAAGCGAACGAGCTCTTCAAGATTCATCAATGAAACAACTCTACTGGTCGCCTCGGTGGCAACTATGGTGGACCCAAGAAGCCTAGTGCAAAAGCAGCTTGTTCCAGAAGAATTCCGATTCCTAAGAGCGACATCCCAATCATGAAGTAGATCAGTGCTCTCATCTCGGGTCTGATTTCTTCAAACATTTCTTTACACCTTGCCTGACAGTGCTGACCCTCTCATGTCACTTATAGACGTTTTGGGGCAGACCTGGGAGAGGAGTGTCATGTATTGCTCGCGTTGCGAGTCTTCTTGAACATCTTGTAAGACTTCTCGTCTAGTACCCTCTCAGGGTCAACCGGGGCTTCAAAATGGGCAGGCTTCGTTTTTGCGGTATCTTTCTTCGCCCGTTCACACTTGCCGCTGCTTGTCATTTTATGTTCTGCACATACGCCGAACTTGCACCAAGGCCCATCACATTCATCGTCTACCCATGTACACCACACTACCTTGCGGCCACCCTTCTGCGATATTTCCATCGCCGGGGGATTCCGACTGCACCTAAAACTATCACAGTGAGGTGTGCAATCCGGAAGAATTGCTTGTGTCATATGAATCACCCAATTACATTTTCTCAACAGTTTTCATTAGTCCACCCAGTATCTCTAAGCCACCCTCAAGAATCCTAAGGGATCTATCAACCTTTGATTTGGATTCTCTGTAGATACGATCAGAGAGATCGCCAATCTTGTGTTTCGCGTCCAGCCGATTGCTCTCACGCAGTAGTTCCTTCTGCGCCTTCATCATTCGCTTGAACCAACCGCGTGCTTCTTTCTTTGCGGGACCGAACTCCTTCTTCAAAACCTTGAGCTCCGTGGTGATGCGTTTGCCTTGCTCTTGGTAGACTTCCTTGTCCACAGAAGACCGCATCTCTTTGAGCTTTGATATCTTGGATTCCAGACT
>JAGLUV010000022.1 GCA_023134215.1 Candidatus Thorarchaeota archaeon
GAATGCCCTCTTGCAGAACTTTTTCGATATCAAGGGCACCGATCAGTCGGTCTTCTGTCGTGGAGAGCGGCAGGTTCACGACTCGCATCTTCCGTTTGTGGGACTTCAATTCCTTGCCAGACTCCACGCGTAGTAGACACTCAGCACATAGGAACTCCTTTCTTGATGGATTGCATCCAAAACGACAATCATCAACTACGTCCACTTCAGGCAACAAGTCCGCCAAGGCTCTCACAACGGTGGTCTTCCCTGTACCTTTGGGTCCTGAGATGAGTACGCCGCCTATTCGTGGGTTAACTCCATTCAGAACTAGAGCTAGCTTGAGACGTTCAAGGCCGACGATAGATGTGAATGGCAGAACAGATCTTTTTAGCTCGCTCACGAGTCTTCCAGTCCTATCTGATGCTGCTTGCTGGAAAGTTAAAGACACAAATAAGGCTGCGCGTTAACGTAGGTCTGGGTTTATTGAGTGATATCACATATCTCACACCTTGAGTGTCCCCGTTGCAGCAGGAAGTACAATGCTGAAAGGAAGGCATCCTATTGCATATGTAATTCACCTCTCTTTGCAATCTATGACACGGTAGGCGTGAGTGAATCTGTAGGACGGGGCGAGTTCCCGTCAAAAGTGAACTCCATGTGGAGATACTCTCAACTCCTCCCTGTGAAATCACCATCCTTCATTGTGAGCCTAGGGGAAGGCTGGACACCACTGAGTCTGTCACGGCGACTTGGTCGTCATCTGGGTCTCAAGATATTGAGAATCAAGGATGAAGCCCAGAACCCTACTCTGAGCTTCAAAGATCGAGGTCTCTGCGCGGCGATATCAAAGCATCTCGAACTCGGTAGCAATGCATTCGCTCTACCCTCTGCCGGCAACGCGGGAATATCCGCAAGCGCGTACTGTGCGGCTGCAGGAGTACCAGCCCATATATTCATGCCAACAGACACCCCAGAAGCGTTCTTTCGCGTTTGTAAAACATTTGGAGCGGAAGTCGTCAAGGTCGACGGCACTATCTCAGACAGCGCGGCTGAGATGAAAAGAAGAAATGGTGACTGGATGGACCTTTCAACAACAAAGGAACCCTATCGGGTTGAGGGAAAGAAGACATTGGGATTCGAAATCGCTGAACAACTGGGATGGAAAGTGCCTGACGCCATTATCTGTCCGACAGGGGGAGGAACCGCCCTTATCGGCATATGGAAGGCACTTGATGAACTGGAAGCCATTGGATTGGTAGGAAACGAAAGACCACGAATGTATGCGGCACAGAGCGGCGCATGCGCACCGATAGTACGGGCTGTTGAGAAAGATGCAGAAGAGATTGAACCATGGCCCAACGGGAAAACAATCGCCTATGGGCTTAGGGTTCCAAACCCTTTTGCGGGGCATCTACTACTCAATACACTTAGGCGATCTGGAGGCGGTGCAGTTGCTGTTGCTGAACAGGAGATTGAGCCAAGCCGCAGAATGGCGGCACTAATGGAAGGTCTGGAAATTTGCCCAGAGGCGGCTGTTGGACTAGCAGGCCTCCGAAATCTGATAGAATCGGGGGAAATCGACTACTCCGAAGATATCGTGCTTCTGAATTCTGGATCCGGTTCTCGATATCCCTTCACGAAAACCAAACTGAACCACTAAACAATATGCTCGAGTATATGCCTCAGATCATTACCCTTGATTGTGATCATTGCGGCCTCAGCTACTTCCTCGCTCTCAGGCCGGAAAGCTATGGATAGTCCCACATGGGAGAAGATAGTCATATCGTTCTTCCCGTCGCCGACGTATGCGGTTTCGCTCAGTGAAACTCCGAAATGGTCGAGAATCTCTCTAATCTCATGAATCTTCTCGCCCCATCCCACTTTGACCTCAACACCCCCAGTCAATACCCCTTCTGAGCTAAGCAGCCTATTTGTTAGGACATATTCTATACCCACTCGTCGACCGATATCATCAGCTAGGATATCAAGTCCACCAGATAGGATTGCTACTTGGATTCCCTGCTCTTTCAGCTGTGCGATGGTTTCCTGGGCACCAGGAACTACTCTTGTTTCTGCAACTACCCTCAGTACTTCTTCGACAGGCTGCCCCTTCCAAAGACCTGCATCAAGCTCTGCCCACTGATTGTAGGTAATCTCACCTGCAAAAAACTGATCGAAATATGTTTTCCCCAGCTTTTCTGTCCGGAAATGCTCATGGAGTCGCCACCAGATGCTGGAGTGACATGTCAGAGTACCATCAGCATCAAAAACAACTAGTCGAATGGGCAAAACAATAACACCGTCCGAACCCGTAATATGGTTCTATTTATCTAGCTCTCTGCCTCACGCTCCCGTTCCTCACGGGCTTCTCGTTCCAGGTCAGCTAGAAGTTCGTCAATCCGCTTCTCTTCAGACTTGCCTCTCTCACTGGAAACCGCTTCTCCCTCTGTTCGAAGTGGTGGCAGAACACCCTCTTTCTCCAACAAGATTTCCGCCTCCATGGAATCGAGCTGACGGTCAATTCTCTCTTCTGATTCTACTGAAGCCCCCGTTGTTGAAAGATCCTCCGACAACAGCTCGCCGGCAATGGATATGTGTTCGAAAGATTCTGATAGCTTATCCAGCTGCGTCTGTATCTCGATTGGAGTAAGAAGAGTGCGCGCCTCCATCAATGCTTCATTTGCAATACCGAATGCTCGCAGAACCTCTGCTTGGTCTCTTGCCTCCTCAATATTCAAGAGAGCTGTTTCGAGGGTGAGAAATTGCTGCTGATAACGCCCCTTGCGATTCTCAAGGTCGACAACTATGCTTAGGTGCGATCTTGCAGATGTACGATCACCCTTGGCCATGGCTTCCTTCGCAGACTTTTGTTCTTCCGTCATTCTTGTTCCGAGACGTCGAACTCTAAGTGTCAGAGCATTCATTGTGCCCTTCATCTCAAGCATTCCGCGCTCTGCATCAACTTTCTTCTTGCCGCTCAGAAAACCCATAGTATACACCGATGTTGGCTTTTCAGTGTGACATGTCCCATAACGCCATTTAACCATTACGGGCGGATAGTATTATAGATGGTCATTCTTTCGAAGATGCGAGAAGATACTATGACTCTCATGCAGGTTCTGAAAGGGGCAGTTGAAGCTGCAAAGAGGAATGTGCTGGATAATCTAGATTTGGCAGCGGAACAGACTGGGACACTCAATCCATTCGGTGACAAAACTCTGCTACTTGACCAGCGAGCTGAAGATATTATTGTGAGTGTGCTGCAGGAGTCTGGGTTGCAGTTTGATATCATGACTGAAGAGCGGGGCGTAATCAAAGCTGAGAGAAACCCAGAATTCCTGGCAATAGTGGATCCGATTGATGG
>JAGLUV010000023.1 GCA_023134215.1 Candidatus Thorarchaeota archaeon
GGTACACCAAACGATAGAAACACCATCTTTGGATTCAACCTAGGACGCGACGGCAGCATGAGCTGTCATGATGTCGCTCTCTTTTTGGATGAGTCCAATATTGCTGTGAGAAGTGGACTTGTTTGTGCCCATCCTCTAATCAGGCCCATATCTTCTGAAGGAATTGTACAAGCCTCATTCCATGTCTACAATTCCCTTGAAGAGGTCAATCGTCTGATAGACGGTCTACGTTTGATATGCAAGCATTTGCTCTGATGTGGATTAAACGCAATTCACTAACCGAGGCTGAACATTGGAGGATACATGACGAAGTACTGAATTATGATTGCCAAAAGTATACCACTAAACACTAGTCCCTTACCTCTTTTCATATTGGCTTCTGTAAACCATAATATCGCTCCAATGAGCACAATAACGCTTGCCGAAACTCGACCAATAAAAATCAAAAAATCCCATATCTCGCTGAAATACCCTGCAATGAGAATCGCGAAATCAGTAAGTGGGCTTAGCAATTCAAAGAACATTGGCTTCTCACAGTAGTCCACTTGTCAATGAAGGATTTAAGGTCCTTAAAGCACTGTAACTGACTTGGCAAGGTTTCGAGGTTTGTCAGGATCGTATCCATTTCTTGTCGCCATATAATAACTAAAGAGCTGTAAGGGAACTACATACACCATTGTTGAGAACTCTGGTTCGACTCCTGCAGGAACTGTGAATGTATGATCTGATAGGCTTTCCAAGTCAATATCACCTTCCTCGATTACGGAAATAATGGAAGCCCCTCTTGCTTTCATCTCCATAATGTTTCCGATGACGCAACTTCTGGTTCCATCATTGGGCACCACGAAAATGACCGGATAGTCGCTCTGAACAAGGGCGATTGGTCCGTGTTTGGATTCGCCTGCAGAGTATCCCTCCGCATGATTGTAAGCAATCTCCTTGAGCTTAAGGGCTCCTTCATATGCTGTGGCCATGGAAACCCCCCGTCCTAAGAACAGAAGACTCGGCTTGTCATATAGAATGCCAGCTAATCGCCTTGCCCGCTCTTCTTGTGTTGAGATGACCGTTGAAACAATCTCGGGGATTCCCTGCAAAGATTGACGTTTTCTCTCTATCTCTTTGGAATCGATGAACCCCGTAAGCTCTCCCAGGGCAAGTGCAATCTGAGCAAGCGAAGTGAGCTGGACCATGAATGTCTTTGTAGCAGCCACGCCAATCTCAGGCCCTGCCTGTGTGATAACAGTATAATCAGCCATTCTCGTGATGGAACTACCTATCACATTTGTTACTGCAAGCACCTTGACACCAAATTTCTGCGCATACCTGACAGCTGTAATCGTGTCAGTTGTTTCCCCAGACTGTGTGATTGCAACTATACAATCATCTTTGGATAAAGCACCATAGACTGTGTCCGGAAAATCACTAGCCAGTTCAAAGGTCGGAAGGATTCCAGCGATTGATGCAAACATGTGACGTGATGCCATAGCAGCATGTCCAGATGTTCCCATTGCAAGTAGATAGACTCGTCGTGCATTATGTATGAGCTTGGCAGCGCCCTCTATTACTTCTGATTTCAATCGAAGTGTATTCGCTATTGCTTCAGGCTGTTCATGTATTTCTTTCAACATGAAATGCGGAAAACCACTTTTCTGTGCTTGATCTGCAGTCCAACTAATTTTTATTGTTTCCCGATTCACAGGCGTGTTATCGCTGAGTTTCCTGATTTCAACACCATCCACTGATAATGTAGCCATCTCGCCATCTAGCAGGAGAATCATGTTGCTAGTCATCGGCAAGAATGCCGGAATATCCGAGGAAACATACGATACACCATCTTCCCTTCCAAGGACAAGTGGATTTCCATTGCGTGTGCATACAATCTTGTTAGGTTCCTTTGTTGACATTGTTACTATAGCATAAGTACCCTCAATCTGCTTTGTGACCTCTTTAAGAGAGGTCGCAAGGTCCATCCCCTCTTTCATATGCTCCTCAATCAAATGTGGAATTATTTCCGTATCTGTTTCAGACTCGAACTTGTGACCTCTTGACTGCAAATCTGCTCTTAGCTGAAGGAAATTGTCTATCACTCCATTATGTATTACAGCTATTTCGTTTTTGCAGTCAAAATGTGGATGTGAATTCATGAGCGACGGAATACCATGTGTTGCCCAGCGAGTGTGACCTATTCCAATGGATCCTGGAAGGTCATCAAGGTTCAGGCTTCTATGAACGTCATCGACATTGCCTTTGTCCTTCTTTATGTGCAGATGATTGTCAGCAATAGTAGTAATGCCTACGGAATCGTAACCCCTGTATTCAAGACGTTTCAAGGCTTGGTGAAGAAATGAGGCAACTTCGCCTCGCCTTTGAACAACACCGATTATTCCGCACATCTCAAAGATGCCCCGATAAACTACTGTGACCGACCTTACTTACACTAACTTGAAAGAGCGTGTGAAAGAGATAAATGTTGACCAACTAACCAGTTAGCTCAATCTCGATGTATACCGAGTCTGGAATTCTTACACGCATTATCTGGCGTATAGCGCGTTCATCTGCATCAATATCTATTAGACGTTTATGAACCCTCATTTCCCACTTATCCCACGATTCGGAGCCTTGACCACATGGAGTCTTGCGAGTTGGTACTACCATTCGTCGGGTTGGCAGTGGAATAGGACCCGCCATTCGGACGCCTGTCTTGCGTGTTATGCGCTTAATTTGATTGCAAACACCATCAAGATCTTCTGTACTTGTGCTTGATAGTCGAATTCTGGCTTTCTGAGTCATTTGGAATTACAGCTCCACTTGATAGGGCATCCAAGGCAACCGTCTTGCATCCTGATAAAAAGATTGTCTTGTGGAGCGCATTATGAAGGTATGCAGCTGCTTCCAAACAAATAACGGGATAATAGCCATCTCTATCCAAAAATCAATGTACGGTATGTCCATAAGCACGCATTTTCTTTCCGAACCCAAGTGTTGCATTTGAAATTTCTTACACTTGTGAAACTGGGCGGTTCAGTAATAACTCAGAAAAAACTCTCTCCGCCTACTGTCAACAAGATGGCACTTAATCGTATTGCCAAAGAGCTCCGAATTCACAAAGGGCCTCTAATTGTCGTTCTCGGAGGGGGTGCACATGGTCACCAAGCTGCACACGCGTATGGATTTGGAGATGCATCTACGCCACTAGAGAAACTTCTCGCCGGCATTCCATCAATACGGCACAATATGACGCTATTATCACTTGAGGTTGAACAAATACTAAATGCCAATGGCATCCCATCTGTTGCAATTCCACCATTTGCCTCAGTTAGAATGCACGATGGCGCGATATCGAATTTTCCTACAGACATAATCAAAGGAGTCCTTGAGGCTCATTGTGCAGTTATCATCCACGGCGATGTGTGCCTTGACGATGTTCAAGGGGCCTCCATCCTAAGTGGCGATACCATTTCGGTCTACCTAGCAAAAGCATTGGATATCCAAAGAGTATTCGTCGGAACAGATGTAGATGGCATACTCGAAGAAGATCCCCGTATCAATCCGAATGCTGCTCTCGTATCTGTGATTGACAGTTCCAATAAGGACTCCATCCTCGCAGGCATAGGGGCTTCCTCAGCCACAGATGTTACGGGAGGAATGGCACTGAAGACACAAGAGCTTTTAGAGCTAGCCAATCAGACAGCTCAGGTTGCAATCTTCAACCTCACGGTTTCAGGGCGTCTAGCCGCTCTTCTCGAAGGCAAATCAACTACTTGTACCAGAATGAAACTCTGAAACACTAGATCAGCATTTCTGCAATCGCATCGTTCATCGTTTTCATAGTTAAATTAGCTGGAACTATAGCGCTATCATCAAGATACTCAGCCGCTGTTAGAAGGCATATCACTTGAGTCGATCCACAAATTCGGCATGCCAAATCACTATGAAGATTAAGAAGTGTATTAAGCTGTTGCTGCGTCGGAAATACAACATAGGACTTCTTACCAACGCAGAAATCGTAGTATTCATGGCCTTGAGAAACAGGCCCACTCTGCTTCCCAAGCTCTCCAATTAGTAGATTGATTGCTTTCTCCTTGAGATTTCCCAGTACTGATGAATTCACAATCCAGAGGCCTTTCTCAAAATCGGTATATCGCTTCTCACCTCCAACACGCAATGCCACAAGCACCTCGTCAGCAAGGAGTTCCGTGAGAGCACGCTTGCCTTCCTCGACACTCATGGGGGCTGATCTCCCTTTGAGCGACTGCAATGCAGTAGTTTCAATGAATTCCAAAAGGGCATCCCACACAACATATCCATCCGACAGACCAACGAAGTCTTCGATTAGACCAAACCAGAGACGCATTTGGACTGCACGACTCGTAGCTGAACCGATGTCATGCACAGCTCCCCTCAAATCAATTTCTTCCGATTTAGAGAAGCTAACAACCACACCTGGCTGCTCTTCAACCATTTCATTCCCGTGGGATCGTCCATGAACAAGATCATCCACCGCCTTGTTTAGTGAGCTGGGAAACGCTGAGATCACAGTTACATCATCAAATGTGTCCGACCGGTCAGTGAATTCTCTTAGCTTGGCCGCGGCGATGCTTCCTCTCACCACTACCACCAATTTGTTGATATTGTTCCCAAGCTCACTCATACATACTCCAATCCGTTCCAGAACCGATTCTATGGAAGACGCTTTCAGATGGTTTGGCAAGATGAGTATAGCATGATTGCCCACAACCAACTGTGCCCCATTCGAATCCAGCTTCTGGTATTCAGAGTTATGAACGGAGTCCAGACGTTGAATTATGTAGTCCATAATAATATCCTTAACAGCATCCAATTCTCTGCCTG
This sequence comes from Candidatus Thorarchaeota archaeon, assembly GCA_023134215.1. GTDB lineage: Archaea > Asgardarchaeota > Thorarchaeia > Thorarchaeales > Thorarchaeaceae > WTCK01. The sequence goes on from JAGLUV010000023.1 coordinate 4,852, forward strand.
GCAATGTAAACACGAAACCCCCAGGGACAAGTGAAAGTGCTTCGCGTGCAATAGTTCCCAGAGATACAAAGTCCCGGATTATCTCAGCAATGTCATTTTCAGCAAGTTGCGAATCCAGAGCCATCAATAAGCTCCTTATCTCGATTTCAGTGGCCATATCTCTAGATGCAAGAAAGGCCACAACATGGTTTCCCAGCTCACCCAACCGATCAAACACTACACTCTCAGGTTTGGCAATCGTAGACGTTTTGCGCACGATTGTGTTAAATTCAGTTTTCTCACAGCCTTGAATGACCGCATCCTTAGCCTCCTGCTTTGTGGTTTCAGACATGGGCAAAAACAGCTTGGCTGCAATTTCGAAAGTACTAGAATTCGGAACATGAATGAGGGCTCTGCCGCATTTCAGCGACTTAAGGTATTCCTCTTGTTCAGCATTGAGGGCCATATACCTCGCGCCAATTGAGCTGTCGTATGGCAGACGAAATGTAATCTTGGTTGCAGTATTGGCCAAAATATTCGAGGAGATGTTCGGCCTTGTTGACACAACAATGACTCCTTGTCCGGTGGCTCGTTGAAGCATAACCATTGACTCGCCAGTGGTGACATCTGCTGCAGAATGCCTTGTATAGCTCTCAGGCACCAAATTACTGGCCTCTTCAAGAACTACTACATGATGCAGTCCAGAGCTTATTCCGCGTTTCATAGCACTGTCAAATATTCTCTTGGCAACAAGATTGTAGAGAATCCGGACAGCATCCATCCCGCCCACCCGTGCAACGTGGCGCATGTCGAATACCACACGTTTGTTCAACAGAGTAGAAATCTTGAGTGCTTTCGATCCTCCACTCAGTATGGACCCGAGGGGTTCACGCGATAATATCTCAAGACGATTTAGAAGCGCATCCCTGGTCATGTTTCCAAAGCGATCAGTGCCTGCCAGCTTCGAGATAATCTTGTTGAGGGCCTGGACTGACTTTGTCTTACGCCTTGATTTTGCTAACTCCATTACTGATTCTCGCAAGAGCTTTTCCATAGCAGGTGAAAGTTCAGATGACAGACCTCTTTCATTTATGAGCTCCCTTAGAATCGCAAACGTTGCATGTGCATCTACCTCACTTGAATTCATTTCAGTATCTAACATATCTATCACGAAAGAGGGATCTTCTCCCGGACTGAGTATGAGAATGTTTGAATCCCATCGTGCAAGGTCTGCGTATTCAGATCCCTTAATATCAAACACCCACCAAGGAACATTAGTTTTCAAGCTCAGTTCAAGCATCAATTTCTTCACAAGATTTGTCTTGCCCGTGCCAGTAGCACCGAGAACTGTAACATGCTCTCTCAACCACTCCGGTTTAATCCCAATATCACTAATGCGTCGCCCTCCGTAGATTGTCTTTCCAATGATCAGCTCATTCTCTATCAGCTCCTTCAGTGGAACCGGAAAGACTGGAGCCATGGTCGCTGTAATTACAGGAAGCTGTTGTACAGGGGTGTTTACGTAACCCACTAGGGAACTTGCATGAATTTTTTGACGTTTGAGATGCCGTCTGGTGAGAAATCTACATGCAGTTCTACCTCGAATTCTTCTTTTCTTCAAGGAGATGTTTCCCTCGCCTCCCCAAATCGAGGTGACAAGACCGTTTACACCATTTGTCACCCTTTCAAGTTCAGCAGGGTTTCTTGCTTTTGCAAGAACGTATACAGAATTGTAAAACCAACCAGAATCACCTTGAATTCTCTCATGTTGGTCTAGAAGTTTTCTCTTGGTGGCATGATCAGCCAAGGAATCCTCATTCCTCAGCTCTTTTGCGCGAATATTCTTCCATTCTCCTTCCATTTTTCTCCTTTCTCTGCCCGCTTTTGCACTTGAGAATACACATGTAAGCGTAACAGAATATCTCTGTTTGATTGCAGTAGAGATGAATGTACCAACCTGTGATGCATCAATAGAAGGCGCCACTCGGGGGACTCCCGAAACAAATGTGAGTGATCGAAGCATCACGTCATCATGAACTAATGTCGAAGGCTCTTTCAACGAGTCTATGTGATGTACTATTTCAGCTGCTTCCCTCAGCTTGTCTTCTCCTAGCTGATGCACCTCAACCCCATTCAAAGAGGCTAGAAGAATAGCTTCCGTTCGCGTAGCTTCTCGCCTCAAAATCTCTTTCATATCCGCTGGATTCTTTCCAGATGCTGAAATGAATAGCCGCAGGAAGGGTTCCCCTCTCTCCACTCCCACCTCATACGCCATGGAAACTCTACTATCCAATCCCGCACGTAGTGCCAAAAGCATGGCTGTATTATACTTAGGTTTCTTGCCTGGATCAATAATAATTGAGCTAGGCACAGAAGCAAGTTCCAGTACGCAGGTCACAACAACATGCCCAGCTAGCTGAATAACGAGAAATTTCTCATCGACAAAAACTGACAATTCATCATTGCGAATTCTCTCACTGGTTAGCAACCCCCCTGATAGAACTGGTAATGCACAAACAATGACCTCAACAGTCAGTTTCAGAGGCACAGGCGGCTGTTGGATAAGGCCGACAAGAGGTAGCAAGTACACGAATGTCAGGTAGAGGCCACATACAATCGTTCCACCTATCCACATTGCTCTGACTAAGGTCCACAGTCCTAGATACGTGCGACTGGATACCTGTATCACCTTCTCATCTCTCTTCGTCATATTCTAGGCTGAGTGATAGACCAAATTTCATCCGTTGCAGATGATAATACCCAATTCCTTCAGCGTAGATATGCGGTCAGTTCATGGTTTCTGATTTCTCCATAAGAACTCCCCCCAGTTATCTCACAATCTGTTTTGGTGAGAAACAGCATGGTATCGGTAGGAGGTTAATAACCCCAGTTCACGACCCACAGTAGAGTGATCTAGACCTGCTGCTTCGTACCAAAGTACGTAAAGCACAGACAAACGGAGCTCAAAATACAAATCGAGGAAGAATC
>JAGLUV010000024.1 GCA_023134215.1 Candidatus Thorarchaeota archaeon
TGCAAAACGGGACCTATGGTGACCCAGTTGTTCACCAGAGGATAGAATTCTTCGACCAGACTCACGATTCGTTTCTTGGTTCCGACATGACCGATTCAAATGGCTTTGCACACATCGATTGGTTTCTCCCCTCCGGACATCCGCTGGGATTCATGATGATTAATGCAACTTTTCGCGGCAATCAATCGCTGTCACTCTTGCCTTCTTGTCAGTGGATGCCACTTACAGTTGTTTCATCAACAACAATGGAGATTCAAGTCGAGGATAGTGACTTGGCGCCAGGCGACGATCTATCTCTCATAGTCCGCCTGCTTGATGACATGAACGAACCACTTTCAAACGCCTCTCTTATGGTAGTCAGTGATTCCTTACTACTTGGTTCTGGCATTACCAATGATACTGGTTATGCTAGTTTCTCTTTCCACTGTAACACTTCTTGGGCACAGCTGGGTGCGAATACTGTTACTGTTATCTACGAAAGGAACTTAGTGCTTTTTCAGGAAGGCGTAGAGTCATCCTTTTCCGTGACTATAGAGCAGATTGCAACCCACATCGAACACGATGATGCTCTATCTGATATTGTTGCTTTGAACGATTCGATTACTGTTTCCATCACGCTTTGGGCTAACGAAGGAACGTTACCTAACTTCCTCATGATGGCATCGCTTGATGGCACAACACAGTCTTCGATAACGACCAACGAATCGGGCGTAGCAACTCTTGATCTACAAATCAATGAGGCAATCTCTCTGAGCAATCATACACTGACAATTGAATACATGGGAACTGACCGATACAGCACTTCAATTCTTCAAATACACTTTGTAGTCACAAGTCCTGCAGTGATGGAAATACTCTTGCCAGAGTACATTATCACTGGGGCTGAAATTGAAATTTCAGTAATGGTACAGGATATTCTAGACCGACCGATTTCCAGTGCATCCATTACAATTTTCGATACACTAACTGAAGAAGCGATTACAAAACCCGTGACTGATAACAACAACCCGACTCTGCTTCTTCTACCAATAACAGGACCCAGAGGAACGCGAGAATTCATTGTTACTGTCAATGAGGCACTATACGTCACGAACGGAACTCACCGATTCAGTGAAGCAGTATGGGCCCGTCCTACATTGTCACTGAATCAGAGCAACATTATGGGATTTGCATCCCCCCAACAGGAGATATTACTTGTAGTTCATCTTATCAACGATAATACCAACTATTCCAAAAAATTAGTGGAAGTTTACTCGATTGATAATACTCTTATTACCCAATCAATAACCAATCAAGATGGCATCGCGATCATGGCTTTCTCAGCACCTTCCAGGGAAGGCCACTTTGTCTTCCTAATTGCATGCAGCGGAAATGAGTCAGCATACGAACTTTCGGTCATCCTAGAATATAGTTTCATAGTATCTAAAACAATACCAGTCATGATTCTTCTCGATTACTATGAGATAGTACCACAGCTCAAGGAGATACACGTTCAGCTTACTATTCAAGCGCTGAATGGGTCTTTACTGAGAAGTATTCCGATAAGTTATGTATGGCTCTCAGCTCATGCAGAAATAGATAGCAGTAATGATGGTTTTATCCGTTTGCAGCTAGTAATTCCCTCCACATCGGGTAGTTATCTTCTATCGTACGAATCGGAGGCGTCGGATTCCCTCCAATCTTACGCAGGATCAGCTGTAATTGTGATTGAAGATGCTGATGTTTCAGCAGCTCAAGGCGTCGGAATAATTGGCCTAGCTGTCAGTTTTTGCTTGTCAATTAGCCTAGTTAGCATACCATTAATCAGACGTCGACATATTCTAACTTGAGAGAAAGAGGTGGTGCTCCGGCCGGGATTCGAACCCGGGTCGGGGGATCGAGAGTCCCCCATGCTGGGCCGGACTACACTACCGGAGCCATCCTAGTCGAGTCCGAAACGCGAAACCCCTCCAACTACAAATAAGGCTTTCCCACAAACTGAAACATTTTCACTCTGAAATACAATTCTCGCTGTATATCTGATATGTGCTGATGTGGGCTGAAACAGAGCGAGTGGCTCCATGGGAACGATGCAGTTGGATAAGTAGAATCTATGGGACCAACCCAGTGAAATCACTCCAGCTATTCTCTAAAAGCTGAAGAAGGGTGGTGACTACATCTTGAGCCCAACCAGTGGCTTGCAGGATTACCGCAATTACAATTGAAACAGTCACTACAGCTATTCCCAGTAGCAGACTCTCTTCTACTAGTGGACCTGCGTGATTATCGTGAAGAAGGTCAGCATTATCAGCCATCAATAAGCACCTAGTCACTAACCTCTTTGAGCGCTATTTTAACTCCTTCAAGAAATCGCATCTACTGAAGGTTGTACTACGCCAAATGAATCTAAGCACTATCGTGCTCACCGCACCACAATTCTTCGATTAGTGAGGGCACCGAATCAATATCAGCTTCCTCAAGAGCAAATCTGAGGCCTTCTGTCGCCTTCTCGAACGCCTGAGCATAATCCTTGCAACTAGCAGTCTGCGCACGCAGCCTGAATGCCCCATCCTTAGCCCATCTTCCGGTTTTGGCTCCTAGATCTTGTAAATCAAAGACCTTGTTAAGTCCCACAAAGACCACGCCGCGATGGTCGATATCTCTCCGCACTTCGACAATTTCTTTCACATGACGTTTAGACTGTCCAGGCACTGGCCTGTCAAGCGTAACTATGACATCCATTAGAGCAATGCTTGATGAATCGACTTGGTGACCTATGGTCCAACGCGACATGAGGCTTGCTGCCGAGTCGCTGTGACACGTTTGAATTGTACGAAGTCCTGCTGCCACCGCTTGAAACAACGCTTGGCTGTGCTCAGCTGTCTGAATCTCACCTAGAATCAGATAATCCGGAGACCGATGCAAGCTCTTCACTATCTCAATGCTTTTGTTAGATTGTCTACTTCTCTCATCCACTGGATCAACTTTTATCCTGACCTGATGGTGTCCTTCGATTAGCCTACTCTCAACAGCATCCTCAATGTAGATCTTTCTCCATGGGATTGGTGTAACCATATCCAGTGCATTCAACAAAGTAGTTTTGCCAGAACCCGGTCCTCCAGTGATAGTTATGTTGAAACGTCCAGCTATGGCAACAAGTAGTGCTGCTGCGGCGTCAACTGTCAATGTACCAATACGTATCAAATCCAAGATGGTGTATGGATTCGACCGGGCTCTTCGAATTTCAAGGTGCAGGCCATCTGGACTTAATGGTGGCACACATGCAGAAAAACGAAGAATCGTGCCGGCTATTCTCATGTCAGTTTTTAATGAAGGATTTGCTCGATCCAGATGTAGATTGCTTTCCGCTCGCATCAGTGTAACGAGCCGTGACACCATCTTGTCAGTCAGAGAGAAATTTGAATGACATCGCCCAAACCTCTGATGATCAAAGTATAGTACTGCTCCTGGCCTGTCCAGAAAGACCTCTTCGACTTCATCATCCAGCAATAACGAAAAGAACAATCCCAATACAGTCCTTCTATGAGCAACAACATCTGAAATCCTCTTCTTGGTTGATTCACTTATCTCAGGAAGTGACTCAGCGATGCCTGATGACACCTGGGATGATGCGGCGCTGATTCTCTCAGAAATGCTTACTCTAAAATCCGAATAGCCATTTATAGGATTCCCAGTTTTGCTAGACAATTCATCTAGAAGAGCAAGCTCAAGAGATGTTCTAACTAATGGATACGACCTATACACAATCTGATTCTTTCCTTGCAAATAGAATACAGCTAGATATGGTCCAACTACATAGGCGTCCACGATATTCCGAAGATTAGATTCATTTTCGCCTGTGTACACAGACTCCCAGCCTTCAACATGCCAAGGGGGTTCCAGTGGGAGCCCTACGTTGTGACCTCCAAGATGGATAAGTTTCTTTTCAGTCTCAAGAAGAATTGCTTTTGCTTGATGATTTGAGGTACCATGTGGAGCTTCAAGTTTAACACATATTGGGGCCGAAAAGTAACGACAGCCGCTGCATCGCGTGTTAGGACACTCTACAACAAGTATATCACGATTAGCCATCCAAAGACACATCTTACCACCCATCAGCTGAATAGTACTCTCTCTATTGGAAATTTAAGCACCTAGTCGAGATGATACATGCCCTTACTCAATGCTACTAATCCATTCACGTTTCTAAGCTGCCTTTTCTACAGGTCGAATGAGTTTCTTCATCATACCAAAGTGATCACGAATACTGTATTCAGCAACCTGTGTTGCTATCGATGTCAGCTTCTGAGTCAATACCGTCCGCTTACCATATTCATTGGCAATTACCCGATCGCCAGCGTAGGCTGCTGATACGGTAAAGATGAATGGATTCCGTCCCCCACGTTTAGACGCAGGAATCAACTCAAGAATTTCAAAGATTTTATCTCTAAGGGTACTCTCATAGACCTTCGAGTCCCATCCACGAAGTCTCACCTTACCTATAACTCTCTGGTTATTCATTAACATTGATAGAACTCTAGGCACATAGTCCCTTGGCTTGCGAATCTCAGGCGCATACCCCATCATAGACTTGAGTCTAAGCGCTTCTCTAACAATAGATCGTACGCTCACTCTATGTCCACATTTCTCGAAAACATTAGCAATCTCTTCAAGTGTTATCGGTGCGCCATCTTTGAATTCCCGCACTGCCATCAAGAGGCATACTGCCATAAGCAGAATGTTGTTAGTCACCTTAGAAGACTCCGAAACCACTTTCTTGTATAGGTATGCAGTGCGATCGCGCACTTGTTCATTCAGCATCAATAGCTTTGACACATGATTCAGTGTTCTAAGAGCACGATACTTCGCTTCATTCGATCCAATTCGCACTTGAGTACTGTATATACTCTTCAGACGTTTGAACCTCTTCTGGCTTGCTGCAGATAGTGAACGGCCATGTGCATCACGAAAATACCAGTCCTTGTGAAACCCTATGTAACTGCCAAGCCCATCAACAATATGCATTCTATTACCGAGAGAAACGTACATTGTTGCATTAGGAGCATCACTACGCTTTTGCTCACCCATCTGATAAGTGGGATTGACATACTCTCTCGAGATTGCAATACCACATTCAGAACAGACTATGTATCCTTGACTGTGTAGCAATCGCCCGTGACAATCAGGACAAGACCAAGACGCCAAACTCGATGATTCAATCATTCCATCAGTCAATGACCACACCCATGTCGAATCAGACATCAACTCATAACTGAGTTTCAGAAGGGTTCAATACGTTTACAGAAACTATTCATTTACTCGAATGGACTTGCATAGAGGCAGAGTAGTTACTGATGGCCTCCTCAGAATGAGGGGTCACTGAAACTATTCGGCATTGGCACTTCTACGTACTAGAAATCTTCGGACGAGGGACTTGGAATCCCCACTTTGCTACCGTGCCAGATCGCTATGAGAGCATCAAGTAGAATCTGTCAGCAGCAAATATCTTCTTCTTCGCTGGCGTTGGGTTAGCAAGGGTAAAGACGACCCGCAAACCGCCTATTGCTCCCACCATCTCAAGGTCGCCATTTCCTCCGATTTTGAAGATATCACCCTCTGCATAGAGCTTGCTTTTGTTTCCTCTCGCAATTGGCTTAGAATCGATAATCACCACGATGTCATCGCGCACATTCATTTTCTCACAAAGTGCTTCTGGAAGTTCCACTGTCAATTTGGCTCCTTCAACCTTGGAACCAATTCTCAGAAGCTTCAATCTCTTTGTTTCCGTGTCTTCAATCGCATCGATTGTAGCATTCCTCAACCTGATGACCATCGCTTACCGCACTCCGTGTTCCTTCAGCGTCGCACTGACGCTGAGCGCTCTTGAATTAAACCTGTCGCTATATCAAGTGCTGTTTTTTAGGGAATATAACGACTGACGTTTGGTGTGCTGATTGAATCGAAACGCACTAGTCATCGCTACACTTGCAGTATTCATCGCCTTTGGTCTGATTTCACCAGTTAGCGCCTTCTATTTCGAGTTCGATTACTTCGAAACCGACAAGCTAACATACGAGGTTGGCGAAACCATTCACATGGTGGCCAAGGTCACTGCTGATTTCAGCGAGGATGGATGGTGCTACGTTTCTTTCGCAATAGTTACAGATTCTGGACCTGTCTTTGATGACGACTATTTCATACCGCCATCACCCAATACTAGGATTCTTACTTCCTCATACATAATCCTGCCTGAGCACACATTTCCAGGTGTCAATGGGACTAATGGCTTTATCATCTTCAATATCGAAGCTTTCGATGGTTATTCCCAAGGAGCCAGTGAAACCATAGGGATTAACATAACCAGGGGTCCACTAACAGCATATGCGCTGGAGCCGCTATCCGTCCCTTATGGCACAGACAAGAGTTTTGACCTTGGGATTGTGAGCGCGCACAATAGCAACGTCACTCTCTCGAATAGTCCAGTTTCCATAGATATCCATAATTCGAATAGCGAATTAGTGGTGCACTCGAACGACACGACAGACAATAATGGTATAGTCACAGTGAATTGGAATTCATCGCTGGGACCACCTGGAGATTACAATCTCACCGTTTCGTGTAATGGCACTGATGCATTTCATCCGCTTTCAGAATCTCACACACTCACCGTTCAACCTCCGGAATCTAGCTTGATTGTAACCTCGCATTCCGACTCAGTACACTGTCAATCACACGACGGGAGCCAAGCTGATTTGGCAGATTTGCTTGTGAAACATCTTGATCATCTCTCAGAGCCGATAAATGATAGTGCAGTTGAATGGAGTACTGAATTCGCAAATGGAAATATGATCAGCCTAGGAAACGGTACGTACAGCTCCACAATCACTTTTGCAGTAGATCCTGGACTTTATTGGGTAAATATAACTGCGACCAACCCATTGCATCAAGTAGCTCAGACTTCTGTGCTGATTACCGCCATCCAACGAGATGTAATTATCAATGTCGAGAGTGCACAGCCCGCTGTATGTGGACAGTTAATTATCATTGATGTTATCGTGACTGACCAAGCAGCCAACACTACAATCAACGCCATTCCTCTATCTGTTAATCTTACAATCGGAAACAGTACAGAAATTATAGCCCACGGGGCGACGAATGAATCCGGTTGCTTCAGGCACTCCTTCCTGATTCCAGAAACGAGCTGGGGCATAGGGGTAATCTCAGTTCAAACAAACGAAACAACGCACTACCTCCAGATGCATTGCCAAGAATCACTCAATATTTCATTCATCCTGGAAATTTCCCATGAGATACTGGTTCCTTCGACTCTTGGCTATGACACTACAATATCGCTACATCTAACGGATCCACTGGGTGCTGATGTTGGAAGCATCTCTGTCGAGCTTCTCAATTCTACGGGCTATGTATTAGCAACCGGTACGAGCGATGGAATTGGTCTGATTCTGCTTCAATGGTACACAACTTCGGGAACACAAGTGGGACTGGAGAACTACTCTTTAATCATTCTTGACGACCCCTCGAAGCATGTCTATGAAACAACACTTCTCCTTGAGCTTATGACATACTATCCTCTTACATTCTCTTCTGTCCATACAATATGGGACGTCGTGCGTGGTCAAACTGCAACTGTCAGTTTTTTGATAGAGTCCGAATGGGTTTTCCAACAGACCATCGGGATAGCTTTTCTGGATAGCGAACACCAGCTCTCCACATCTGAAATCATCCTAACTGATACGACTGTGAATTTCACATTTACAATAGCTCATAATGTGACTCTCGGCATGCATACGATTACTGTAAGCATCAATGACACGGAATACATCGCGATTGGGCCATTTGAATTCAAACTGATTGTTTATGGGACCATGGATGCAGATATCATGATTATGGAGGCATTCTATGGAGAAACTATGGTCATGAATCTAGATGTACATGACGACAATGGCAGCATCCCAAGTTCAATCAATGTCAGCGTCTTTGTCGATTATGTTGGCGATCCGTTTTTCGTATGGATGAATATAAATCCGGGCCTACTTGGTTCAATTCCGCTACCTCTTTGGATCAATCCCGGAGTTCACAACATCACACTCGAAGTGAGCAATTCGTGGCTCGAAACTACGAATAGATCCCAAGCTGTACTCATCTGGATGCGAACGAATCTAACACTCACAATCTCAGTGGACGAACACGGACAGGACGGCCAATCGAGTGTAGAACCGTTTGGTATTCAAACTGAAGCCATCGCAGCAGCTATTTCGTCAGGTTCAATCATGAGTCCGCCCCCAATCTTGTTAAGAGATACTACACCGACAGATTCGCCAACTACGCGCGACACTTCTCCTTCCAACTGCCCTAAGTTGAGCTCCGGCACGAGTAATCGATCCACGGTATGGGCAAACTTCTTGATTTCCTTGTCTGGGAATGGCCAAAGAGTACGCAGCCTTAGAGACCTGATTGAATTCGCGCTAGTGTCAGTGGTCATGACTTCATCAACTGACCTTGAAGTGCAGCCAAATGAAACGATCCCCCATTCAGCTTCGGAGGGGCCAGCAATAACCACATCAGTCAGGAGATCGCGATTCTCCTGAATCTTCGTTGCCAATCTGCGTACAAGTTTATCATGGATCCCAGGATCAGCAGTCTTCCTGAAGCCATGTTCATCATGAGTGGAACCAGTGACAAGTAGATTGTGACCATCTCCAAACCTCAGCATCATTGACTTGCCCTCTTCATCTACCGCCCCATATGGCAGCTCCCCGGCTCTTGCTAATCTTCTCTTGACAGTAACGTTTTGGTCGGGACTTACAACCACTCTCTCTCGGGAATGTGCCACTATCTCATCAGAGAGGAGTATCACAGGATGCCGTAGATGTTCCGATAACTTGAATGCTCTTACTGTAAGCTCATAAGTTTCTTGAGCGGAGCTTGGTGCCAAGACAATGCTTTCATGGTCCCCGTGCGTTCCCCATCTGGCCTGCATGAAGTCGCCTTGGGCCGCTTTCGTAGCTTGTCCTGTACTAGGTCCAGCACGTTGCACGTTAACAATTACACAGGGAGTTTCAGTCATAATGGCATATCCTATGTTCTCCTGCATCAGACTGAAGCCGGGTCCTGAAGTGGCAGTCATTGTAAGCTTTCCACCCCACGAACTACCAATGATTGCTGAGATCGCTCCAATCTCGTCCTCCATCTGGAGATAAACGCCTTTCACTTCTGGCAAACGGCGCGACATTATTTCTGCAATTTCTGAAGCAGGAGTTATCGGGTAGCCTGCAAAGAATCTGCACCCTGCAGCAATTGCAGCTTCCGCACAAGCATGGTTTCCCTGCCAGAAATTTACAGACTGCTCTTGGGAAGACATATGATCAATCTCGAGAATCCCAGCTTCATGAAGTCAAGATAAGGATATTCTTGCGGCACTTCGAACGTCACACAGATTCCTTATGCCGATACCTTTTTTTTATGCTATGATACAAGACGGGCTGCCAAGCGGCCATGGTCTAGTTTGGTTAGGATGGAAGCTTCCCAAGCTTCTTGCCCGGGTTCAAATCCCGGTGGCCGCACATTTTTGTTCTTATATCCTGCCCCAAGTAGATTCCCATTTGCACATGCCATGTAATACTCCTGCAGTCAAGTTTAAGGGCAATGTGATGAACCTATCCTTGGCGAGTGATGATTGCTATGACCCCGATGAGTCAAACATGACGATGATATGGATCTTGAGTGAGGAGCTCGCCACAATTACTTTCGGCAACCTCTGCCGTCAGTGTGCATTTAATCGCACACTGCACGTAATCCTTTTATGCAGCCATAAGTGAACAAGCAATGAGATGCCCCACGATTATGTTGAGGAAGAACTGGGCCGACATAGTGTGTTCAAGTCAGAACAATTCCTGTCCATTGACTATGTCCCTGAAGCTCTTCCACACCGAGAACTAGAACTAAGGACTTTAGCACAGAGCTTCAAGACACTCATAACAACTCCAGGACGTACCAGTCAGCGATTCATAATTGAAGGGTCAGTAGGGACAGGCAAGACAGCAGTTGCGAAACGATTCACAGAACAAATGGTTCAAGCTGCCGAGAGACGAGGAATTCGCCTTCATAAGCTTCACATCAACTGCAGGATTAACAAGAGTGAGTACTTAGTATACCTACGAATGCTAAGAGAATTCAAGCCGAAATTTCCACGTCGAGGCCACTCGCCTGAAGAGCTTTTGCAGATGCTAGTCGAAGTTCTAGACGTAGAAGATCGTTATCTACTCCTAATTCTGGATGAACTTGACTATTTCATCAATCAGAGGGGGGCTGACATTCTATATGACCTTACGCGTCTGATGGATGATCGGTTGAATGCGCCACAACGACTTTCCATGATTGCAGTGGGACGAAGCATACCTCTCGACGGGGACATCCTCGATCCAAGCATTTTGAGCACACTCCAGCGGAATCTTATGCGGTTCGAGAAATACAGTTCAGAAGCTCTCTATGCTATTCTGGAAGATAGAATAAAAATTACTTTCGAGAATAACGCAATAATGGATGAAACACTACAGGTAATTTCTGACATCGCGTCAGAACATGGAGATGCCAGATACGCCATCGAACTACTGTGGCGAGCAGGAAAACAGGCCGATCGCAACAGAGTCAGAGTCGTAATTCCTGACTATGCTCGTCAAGCAAAAATCGACACTCATCCAGAGCTCCGGAAGGAGATTTTCGCCACACTTCCAATTCACAACAAGCTAGTCCTTCTGGCCGCAGCCAGACAACTTAAGGAAGTTAGGAGCGCCTACGTGACAATGGGGGAGGTTGAAGATATGTATCGAGCAATCTGCGAGGAGTATAACGAAGAGCCACGGGCACACACGCAAGTCTGGGAATGGGTTCAAAACCTAAATGCACATGGTGTAGTAGACACAAAGCGCTCTGGAGCAGGCCAAAGAGGACAGACCACACTTATTGGCCTCTCTGACGTGCCTGCCGAGATGTTAGAACGACTTCTTTTGGAACTGCTAGAATAATCCACGATGTGGTGACCCCCATGGATTTGCAAACACAGATCAAAATTCCTATTGAAGAGCTATTCTCTTCGAGGGGACGAATCAAGATAATCAAAGAACTTGCAACATCAAGCGAGTTAAACATCACAGAACTATGCAAACGCGTTGGCCTTAATCACAGCTCAACAAAACAACACCTCACGGTCCTTATGAAAACAGGCCTTATTGAAGAGAAGGTCTTTGGACGAATCAAAATCTATAGATATCGCATCGAGGACGTGCGGGCCCGTTCTCTTAGGAATCTCATCGACTTGTGGGAATCATAATGGAGTCCGGAATCAAGTGACTTCTTACATTGGACGACTCTTCTATCTCGGGGATGAATATCATGGGTCCCAGTGGCAACCCGGTCTACGTACAGTTCAGGGTGAACTCATCGATGCAATGATCGCATGGAGCGGAGAAACGCATTCCCCCTCCACAGTTCAACTTGCTGGCAGGACTGATAGAGGGGTGCACAGTATTGGTCAGATAGTGCTAATTAAGACGGACAAGCGTTTCAATGTTGATGGTGTAAACAAGCACCTACCAGATGACATCAGACTGTGGGCACATGCTAGAGCTCCCGAAAATTTCAAACCGCGCTATAGTATACTCATGAGACACTACAGGTACTACCTTGACACCACTGAACTCAATCTTGACCTTTCCTTGATGAAACAAGCTACACAACTCCTAACTGGGTCACACAACTTCTCGCTGTTGTCAAAGCCTGATGGAAACCGTGGCACGTCCGCAACAATCCTGAATATGAGCTTGAGGGCGGCAAACGGAGTCCTCTTGATTGATGTCTTTGGCATTAGCTTTCTCTGGAAACTTGTTCGAAAGATAGTTTCTCTGCTGATTAGGATTGGGAATGGCGAACTTCAGCTGAACGTAGTACGCAAGCTCTTGGAACAGACCAATGTACTCCCCGGGGGGATCAACCCTTCTCCTCCAGAGAGTCTTGTTCTGTTGGATGTAATAATGCCGATTCGTATGAACGTGAGCAAACACGGTAGACGAAGAATGCAAAAGGAACTCGCAAGACGACTTGGTTATCTTCACCGATCTACAATGATTCTTTCTGCTCTTACCGAGCGCTTCGACTCCGATTGAAAGCACCTGTCTTGATTCCCAGCCAGCTGGCAAAGGCTCCTTTCAGCTTCGGATTTTGCTCAAGTATTCTCTCAATTGTGTCCTGATGAGTGCGAGCGCCTCTTCTAACCGAAACGCCCGTGAATTTCGCCAGTTTCGTGAGAATTTGAGTCTTTTTCTCTCGCTTTCTATTTCCTTGCCAGACCAGCAATGGCCAATTGGGTTCAGTATAATCAACATGTCGAAATGGCGATTCTTGTCGACTTGTCGCTACCCCTGCAGAAAGGAAGTCATAGACGTAAGAGAGCAGTTTCCAATTCTGCTTTCGCATTATTCGTCCCAGAGAGAGGTCTCCGAGAGATAGCGCGTCAAATCCCAAGTCCAATTCCTTGGTACTCCCAAGATGGAGGTGCACATTCTGCTCAAGCCACAGAAGTAAACTCTCATAATCGACATCAGCCTCAGACACAACTTTCCGTGCTGCAACTGAGTCAGTGGTCATGAAGAGTCGACGAAGTACCTCCTTTACATTGCGCCTGATATCCCGCGAGGGAAGTTCCCCCTCAAGAGGAGATCCTCCCCTCAGGATTGCTTCCAAGTCTGATATTGCAGCACGGAGGTCTCCAGCAGAGCGATCTGCTATTTCCTCTAGAATCTCATCTTTCACAAGTGCACCTTGGCCATCAGCTATCCGCCTCAAGACACCCATAACATCACTGAGTTCCAGAGGTTCAAAGGTCAACACAAGAGAGCTTTTTCTAAGGTCTTTCAAACGGGAACTACTAGGATTATTCGCTGTCATCACAATTGGATGTACAGACTCTGCAATCACTTTCAGTATTGCGCCAACTCCTCCTCGATCACTTGTCCCCGAAAGTCCATCCACTTCGTCGAGCATGATTATCCTCAGGCGTCCATCTAGAGTCTGTTGCGTGGCGGCTATCCAAACAGTTGTTCCGATACTCCCCTTGTTCCGTTTATCACTTGCATTGAATTCAACTAGTTCCATGTCTAGGTCGTGGCTCAATGCACCAATGGATGCTGTTTTTCCTACTCCCGGCGGACCGATAAGAAGTATTGCCTTTCTCTTAGGAATTCCTCTCCTCCAAGATGATATCCACTCCCTCA
>JAGLUV010000025.1 GCA_023134215.1 Candidatus Thorarchaeota archaeon
TGAAACGCCCTGATGATAAGTCAGGTCTTTCAAGATATCAAGGGCTTCGTGGTATCTCTTCTCCCGGGACGCACTCAGCATACTCCCAATCTTCTCAGGATCAGCTCGTCCTGAAATGGCGTAGATAACATCGTCGGTGATTTTCTCACCGGTAGATGACGATGCCTGCAACAAATTGATTGCAGCTCTCATATCACCCCTGGAAAGATAGAGAATTGCATCAATTCCCTTAGTGCCCAGCTTAGCTCCTTCTGCTTTTGCGATATACTTCAGTCTCCCTAATATCGCTTCATCGCTAAGTCGAGCGAACTTGAAGATGACACATCTTGATTGAATCGGCGGAATTATCCGGCTTGAGTAGTTGCATAGCAGAATCATTCTGCAGGATGCCGCGTATGACTCCATAGTTCGTCTCAGAGCGTGTTGGGCATCTCCAGTCAGATGATCAGCCTCATCTAAGGCAAGAATCCTGAATGGGGCATCACCAGCTGGCATTGCCCTTGCGAAATTCTTAATCTGATTCCTCACGACATCGATGCCTCTCTCATCACTTGCATTCAGTTCCATGAAGTTACGATCAAAGGAATCACCAAAGAGATCTCTTGCCATTGCCATAACTGCAGTTGTCTTGCTGGTTCCCGGGGGACCTGCGAATAGACAGTGAGGTACCGCTTTTGCCTCAACGAATCTGACTAACCTATCGACCACAGGGTCTTGCCCTATGATATCATTCAGTGTCCGAGGGCGGTATTTTTCAGTCCATAAATCGACATCCATTCAAGATCCCTTCCTGAATACGAAGTTGAAATTCCTGTCTTCCGTAGAGAGGAGTGATAGACACACTCTGTAAGACCCTTAAAAGATTCACCGGAGAGTCTTGCCAACTCTATTACATTCTCTACGCTTATGAACTGCAACTAGTCTGACATCCTCATACAAACAAGCTTCTCTTTATCATAATTCATTGAGCCATTTTACAGCAATGTCTTTATCACATCGGGATGCGAGCAACATGTAGTGCAATCATCATGAAGCTCCACAGCGAATCTACGGAGGTTATTGACCGCTTCAGAATGCTGTTCATGAATGACTCTCGAACATGCACATTCAAGGAACAAGCCCCAGAGCTAGTAATCGGAGGCCGAAAATTAGGCCCTTTTCAATCCGGCGAGCAAGCAAATCTACCGAATTGGGTTATAGAGCAACTCGTGACACATGGATTGGCTAGCATAGACCCTGAAGACGCTTATGAATCATTGAGACGCCTCCTGAATCTTCATCGTGAGGAGGAGAAACAGCCTCACAAGCTTCAGACGTTTCATCCGTTTCTGTATGCTGCGCTCAACCGCAAGATGCTTCGACTTCAAGAGGACAGGACCTCAATGGATCCGCGTAGATACGAGGAGATTGAGAGGATGCAGCGCATGATTCCGTTCTTAGTAGAAACTCGACTCTCCAAAATAATTCGCGTGGCCAAATCGGGCGCATATCAGGAAAAGCGGAAGCAAATGACGAATGAAGAACGATGGTTGTGCGAGGAGATTGCAGAGCTACTCTCTGTTTGGCGCACAAAAGTAATGGATTAAACGCCATGAAATACAGGAGCTTAAATACAACTCCAATGGACTTAACAATGAGGGCTGAGCAGATGCTCGGCCGAATCCCCCTTTCGTGCAATAACTTCGAGGCGCAATCTGATGTCCGGGCTTAGTGATGAAGGTCCACAAGAACGATTCGAAGAGTTCCTTCGCACCTACAAGGATGAGAAAGGTAAGCTTGTTTATTGGTCACGTTTACAACAAATGTCGATTAATGACGAGTCTTCAATTGTTGTAAACTTTCAGGATTTGGCCAGCTTTGATAGTGTGTTCATAACGCTGGCCGCAGAGGATCCTGCGCAGTTCCTGAGGATAATCAATGGCGCTTTATTTTCAGTTTTGAAAATTGAGGACCCAGAGTATGTTGATACATTCAAACTTTCAACAGATTTGCTAAAAGTTCGAATTATTGATTATCCTGAGCATATTCCGCTTAGAGCCATTCGTTCAAAACACATCGGACGGCTGTTACACATCAGTGGCATCATGATGCGGGCGAGCATAGTCAAGCCGCTTCTAGTTGTAGCAACGTTCAGATGTCGCATCTGTGCAGAGGATATCATTCAGGCTCAAGAGGATGGAAGATACACTGAACCTGCACTCTGTCGTGTTTGTGGAAAGAAGACAGCTATGAGGCTTATCCCAGAAAAATCCCAGTTCATCGATTGGCAAAAAGTGAGAATTCAGGAATCCCCGGAGGAGTTACCTCCGGGTCAGATGCCGCGATCCGTTGATGTAATTCTTGAAGGTGACATCGTTGACATATCAAGGCCGGGCGATTTCGTTAAAGTAACAGGGCTTCTTGAAACAACACCCGATTTCACCAGACGTGGCAGCAGACTGGCAACGTTCAATGTATTCATCGATGCAACCGGGGTAGAAATTACAGAGAAAGAATACGAGCAGTTAGAAATTTCTGAGGACGATGAAAAGAAGATACGGGAGCTGGCAGAAGACCAGTATGTTCACGAGCGGATATTCGCTTCAATTGCACCCTCTATTCATGGTCACGAACAAATCAAAGAGTCAATCGCACTTCTTCTCTTTGGCGGTGTTGAAAAGCAGCTGCCAGACGGTACCCGACTCAGAGGCAAATCAAACATCCTGATGATTGGAGACCCTGGCACTGGTAAGAGTCAGATTCTCAAGTACGTTTCTGGTTTAGCTGCACGAGCATTGTACACTTCTGGCAAAGGTACTACTGCTGCAGGTCTTACTGCTGCAGTAATCCATGACACCGACACAGGTGCTATGACTCTGGAAGCAGGGGCATTAGTATTGGCGGACAAGGGAATCGCATGTATCGACGAGTTTGACAAAATGGACCCGAATGATAGGAATGCAATTCATGAGGCGATGGAACAACACACGGTCAGTATCGCGAAAGCTGGGATTATAGCAACATTGAATGCAAGAACATCAATATTGGCAGCAGCAAATCCAACACTTGGCAGGTATGAGCCATCGCTCTCTGTACAAGACAATATACGGCTCCCATTCACAATCCTCTCAAGATTTGATTTGCTTTGGATTATGGTTGATACAGTGGAAGCTACCAAAGATCGAGAGCTAGCACAGTTCATTCTTAGCATGCATCAAAGGAAGAAGCCAGTAACCAAGTCCAAAACGCCGCCACTCTCACCAGAATTCCTGAAGAAATACATTGGTTACGCCATTCGATACGTTGTGCCTCAACTCACTTCTCAAGCTGCAGAAGTGATTGAGAACTTCTATG
>JAGLUV010000026.1 GCA_023134215.1 Candidatus Thorarchaeota archaeon
CGCAAGCAGCAGTGCGGCTAATGGAAGAGTCGCTGCGAATGGTTGCTCTCGATAGTGTCACTGGCAAAATTGACATAGACCGTCTAGTATCAAAAATGAGCGCAGCTCAGCGTAGTTCTTCTGATATCATCCTTAAAGTGATGAAAGACCTGGAGTCTGAAGGAACATCCACCGTTGATGAAGAGGCGCTGCTTCAACGAGTGCAATCAATGGGTCTCCCCAGCGATAAAGCAGAACAAGTAATCAAAAAATTAGTTGCAGAAGGCATCCTCTTTCATCCCAGGGAGGGCAAGGTTAGACGGGCTCAAAGTTGAACATAGAAGTCACAACAGGTGTCCCAATGACAAGGAAGAAGAAGACCTTAGAAAGCCTCCCAATCAATCGGAAGATCATCGATCTTCTTCACACCTTCGGCATAAGCAAACTCTTTCCCCCTCAAGAACATGCTTTTGAAACGGGTGTACTTGAAGGCAAGAACCTTGTACTTGCAATCCCCACAAGCTCGGGAAAGACACTTGTTGCTGAGATTTGCATGCTCAAGACCATTTTGGAGGGGAAAGGCAAGGCTCTGTATCTAGTTCCATTACGTTCTCTTGCCCATGAAAAGTATGTTGAGTTTAAGAAATACCAGCAGCTTGGGATCACGACAGCGATGTCAGTGGGAGATTACGACTCCCCAGGCACACGTCTGCGTGAAGCTGACATTGTTATACTGACAACAGAAAGAGCGGATTCACTCATTCGGCATGGCACAAATTGGTTGAGCGAAATCGGAATCATTACGGTTGACGAAGTCCATCTCGTGAATGACCCGTCAAGGGGTCCCACAGTTGAGATGGTTCTGGCGAAGCTATTGCAAATAATCCCGGGGATTCAAATTGTAGCGTTGAGCGCCACAATATCAAATGCCGAAGAGATAGCTGACTGGCTGGATGCAGAACTTGTGAAAAGCGATTGGCGTCCTGTACCATTGCGCGAAGGAGTCCTACTCGATGGCACAATATTGTTCAATAATGGATCAACGAGGAAGATTACACGAGCTCGCAGAGAAGAGTTGATCGATGTTGTTTGTGACATCCTTGATGAGGACGGCCAGGTTTTGGTGTTTGTATCAAGCCGAAGGTCCACAGTATCAGTAGCCAAGAAACTAGCGTCCAGTATACGTCCATACGTTACCAAAGATACTCTTGCAGATCTCTCCAAAGTAGCCCGCCGAATTGGGAGTGGCGAGTCAGTTCCCGAATCTTCCAAGACTCTTGCTCGAGTTATGAGTATGGGTGTAGCGTTTCACCATGCTGGTCTGGCGAATCACGAGCGCACTCATGTTGAAGAATGTTTCAAGAAGGATCAGTTGAAGGTAATCGTTGCCACCCCCACACTCGCAGCTGGCGTAAACCTACCTGCAAGACGGGTAATACTACGCGATTATCACCGTTTTGAAAAAAATCGAGGACGCTATGCAATCCCCATACTTGAATACAAACAGATGGCAGGCCGTGCCGGACGACCTAAGTATGACAAGTATGGCGAGGCAATATTGATCGCAAAAACTGAGCAAGAACAGGAGTCTCTGATGGACCATTATGTGCTTTCAGAACCCGAATCAATCACTTCCAAGCTGGCTTCTCCCTCTGCATTACGTTCTCATCTGCTGGCCTCAGTTGCTGCGGAGATGACCCATAACCGTGATGAGATAGATAATCTGATTAGTGGTACTTTCTTCTCGTCCCAATTTGAAGGCCGGGAAATTGAAGATCATATCTCAGCTGCTTTAGCTTTCCTTGAAAATGGCGGCCTGCTTGAATGTAATGAGCACGAAACACTGGTGGCCACTCCTTTAGGCCAGAGAGCTTCTAGGTTGTACATAGATCCATACACGGCCATCCTGTTTCGAGATGCTCTCTCCGGAGCACAGACTCTCTCGTCGATTGGAGTGCTTCACCTCATCTGCCACACTCCAGATCAACCTACCACTTATGTAACCCGTTCTGAGATTGAGGATTATGAATACTACATCGAAGGTCACCTTGACGACTTTCTCGTGGACCCACCAGACAGCTGGGAAGACCGAGATGACTACTCCTCATTTCTAGCCCAAGTCAAGACTGCTCGCATGCTGCAAGATTGGCTCTCGGAGCAATCAGAGAGAGATATTACTGAGGACTATAGTGTCGGCTTAGGCGACGTTCGTCGCTACATCCAAACCGCTGGATGGCTGCTTTATTCTGCATCAGAGATTGCCAGAGTCACAGGGGCAACTCATCATGTGCCGATTCTGCATACACTCCATTCAAGAATGAAATATGGAGTGCGTCAGGAGCTACTTGAACTTGTTACGCTCAGAGGAGTTGGGCGCATCAGGGGTAGAATGCTATACAACCATGGACTGCGCGCAATGGCTGATTTGTATCATACACCCCTTGAGGAGATTGCACGTGTGCCAACGATAGGCACCGGTGTGGCGACTTCAATCAAAAAGCAATTGGGCATTGAGGTTGACACAAAGGGCCAGCTTACTCAGGCCCTCTCAGATGATGAAGGCAATTTGGGTCCAATGCAGACTCTATTAGAAGACTTCGCACCCTCTGATGACTAAAGCTTCCATACTCCGCCCAGCATCCTATCCATGCCATCCAACAGGGTCTTGGTATACTCGGTGCAATTCTCGCTCTCCATATGACTATCTTCGAAGCGTGTAATTGGGGCTCCTGCAAGCTGTTCCACTAGATTCTGTGAGCCCCCTCCGACAATGTCAAGATTATATCCTCCTTCAAGAAAGAA
>JAGLUV010000027.1 GCA_023134215.1 Candidatus Thorarchaeota archaeon
AATAACGCCTGAACTACTCATGGGTCGGTAGTCTAGATTGGTATGATTCTTGCTTGGGGTGATTCTTGCCATGAGCGCAAAGTCACAAAATGCAAGCGATCGGGAGTTCAAGCGTGGCAGGATTGCCCTGCTTCGGAACAAATCTCCCCCGGCCCACTTTCTTCCCTCTGTTTTTAGTCATTCCTTTATTGCCCTGATTTCCCATAGCATCTCATAGATTGGACCAGAAGGGGTTAGAATGCTCTTCGTCATTCTAATTGCGTTAACAACCATAGTTCCAACAGACTCGTGTGATAGCGATTCAAGGTTTCTCAAGATGGCATCTCTGTTCCTTACGGTTCGCACTCTTGCAATCGTGGCATGGGGTGTGAATTCTCTTCTCTCAAGCGGATACCCGAGATTGCCAAGCTTTTCATCCGTCATGGTTTTCAGCTCACGCATGGCGTCTGCATTGTGCGTCACTCCAATCCAAATTACTCTGGGCCTTCTTATGCTTGGGAAGGCACCCACACCTCCAATCCGAATTGTGAACGGACTGAACCTAATCTGCTCTAGTTCATTGCGTATGGACTCTACCTTTGAAATCGGTGTATCTCCAAAGAATCTCCACGTGAAGTGGATGTTCTCTGGTTCAACCAGCTTCATTTTCGCCGCATCACGATCCAGCTTGTTCTGCAAGTAAGCTATTCGAGAAAGGTGACCCTCATCCTCAATATCCACGCTCAAGAAAACTCTCACAGTATCAGTCAAAACATCACCTTGAACACAGACTCAAACTCCTAGCCTCAATATTACCATGACGATTTGGCGTAGCTAAGGCAACTCTTAAAGGAACATCAAAGAACGGCACGTTGGTGGCACACAAGAAGTTGACGAAACGCAAGGATTCCGGAGTTGAACTGCCCGTCGCATCACGGGAAAGCACAAAGAAAATTGCTCGTATAAGCGGATTGGATATACCAAGTGCAAAACTACTGGTGCTGCGAGGCGCCGCTTTTCCATTCAGACTAAAAGGGGACCCACGACCTATGGGAGTCGAAACTGACAATGCCAATCTATTCGCAGACTATGCCCGCGAACAATGGATTGGGTGTGTAGTCACGAAGGGACAATACCTCTTTGACAGATACGTTATGCCGGATTTCGCGTTTCAAGTGACAGAAGTCAACCCTGCAGAGTCTATCGTGACTAAGGACACAATGATACGACTTGACTCCAGCATCAGTTCCAATAATACTCCCATTCGAGAGTCTAATCTTGATGATGTCGTGGGACATGGAACCGTGAAGAAGAAATGCCGAGTCATTCTGAACTACCTTGAAGCCCCTGCACGCTATGGAGAATGGGCACCAAGAGCGCTTCTATTTCATGGCTCGCCTGGCACAGGGAAAACAATGCTGGCAAAGGCCATGGCAAGCGAAGCCAACGCACGTATCTTCCTAGTTAAAGCATCAGATCTAATAGGTGTCCATGTCGGCGATGGGGGTAGGAGAATCAGTGCCCTTTTCGAGGATGCGCGGAATACTTCACCAAGCATTGTGTTCATTGACGAACTGGACGCCATAGGATTAGCTCGTTCTTTCCAGTCAATCAGGGGTGATGTTTCGGAAGTCGTTACTGCTTTGCTCGGCGAGCTGGATAAAACGGATGAAGGATCTGGCGTTGTCGTGATTGGCGCGACCAATGCTTTCATGCTGATTGACCCAGCTCTACGTAGTAGATTTGACACAGTTTTTGAGTTTAAGTTGCCTGATACTACAGAACGACTGAGGATATTGGAGATGTATGCAGCACGACTCCCGCTCCCAATGGACATAGACCTGCAGCTCGTTGCCTCGAGGACTGAAGGGTTATCTGGAAGGGATCTGAGAAACCGCATATTGAAGGAAGCACTCCATTCAGCGATATCGGAAGGTCATTCGTCAATCACTCAAGATACAGTCCTCAGCATTCTCGATAAAATTAAGGTGAAGCATGCACCTGACTATGCGATATGACAAAGCCTATTGGAGCTTACTCTGATAAGATGGTGGAGAAACCATGAAGCTGGTAATTGTCACAGGAATGCCCGGAGCTGGGAAGAGTGAGGTTGCTGATACATTTCGCAGTGCCGATGTCCCCGTAATTGTCATGGGAGATGTGATTCGGGCGGAAGTCCGCAGAAGAGGACTTGAACCCGACCCAGCGAACACTAAGAAGGCAATGTTGGAGATGAGGGAAAAGAGGGGTCCCGGGGCAGTAGCCATGCAATGCATAGATGATTTGAAGCAGGCAACAGCAGAGTTAGTAGTTGTTGAGGGGTGCAGAAGCGTTGCAGAAATTCAGATCTTTGACGACTATGCTGAAAAGGTCATAACTGTCTGTGTGCATGCATCCCCCGCTACCAGATTCGCGAGATTGAGAGAGCGGAGTCGCGATGACGACCCGAAGGACTGGTCAGTCTTCAGGGAACGCGACATTAGAGAGATATCGGTAGGTCTTGGCGGAGTCATCGCGCTTAGTGACATAATGCTTGTCAACGAGGGCACCGTAGAAGAACTGCACGAGCTTTCGCAGAACGTTGTCAAGAGGTTCCTTTGAGATGGAAGTGACCATGTGCTGTCCTGTGTTTCCTACAGAGGATAAACAATTGGTTGAGACTGCACTTGCCAACTTATTCCTAATTCAAGAGTCTGAAGAACAAGAAGCGGAAACTCACATTAAACTGAAAGCATTCTGGAATGATACAAGCTCATTGTCATCAATCCGCCAGCGCATTCATGAAATCCGAATAATTGACGTTGTACGGAAGAGGCTGGTAGCAAACTGGGATGAATTGAATACAATGACACACCTATGTTTCGAAAAGCAGGCTGCTTGCTTGGACAAGCTTAGAGTGGTTGACGATGCCCAAGAAACCCCTCCTCTAGGCTTCATTGAGATTGCTATCAGGTTTCAGAATACCTCTGAGTTTGAGGATTTCCTCAATTGGTTCACACCTCGTACCTCGAAACGTCAAGTGGCTGACTACTAAAGGTTGATAGTAATCACTTCACGAACGAGTCCACCGTGCACACGGAACCGCATCTGATATTCAATCTTAAAGCCAAACTGACGAATGACATCCGGAATTTCCATCTCACTACTATGACAGGTACACATGCTGCCACCTGGTAGAATGGTGTCTTCAGCATTTTCAAGTAAGGCTTCAACTAATCGCACAGCCTTTTCCCCTCGAGTGGAACTAGCTCTACCATATGGCGGATCTGTAACCACATGATGACAATTCTTGACAGGAAGATTCTTGGCATCCCCCTGAATCAAGCTATAGTCACTGTTTTGAATACCGGCAAGATTCATCGAAGCACCTTTCAATAAACGCCAGTTGAGCTCGAGTCCAATCGGTCTGGCACCAATGGAGGCAATCTCACATAGGATTCCTCCACCACCGCAGAATGGGTCGAGAACAGTTTCGTTTGGCATAACGCGCGCCAAGTTGCACATGGTCCTAGCTAGTGAAGCGTTCATCATGCTTGGATGGAAGAAAGGCTTTCTCCCAGGTCTTCTCCCTCTTAGCTCCCCACGCAGTTGTGACTCCTCGGATGTACAGATAAGGACTCTATCGGACATCGCCAGAACAAGGACTCGTATATCCGGGTTCTCTAGGTGAACCTTTGCACCTGTAGTTCGCTGAATCCTGTTGCCTAGATCAATGACAAGACTTTCTCTAGTTTCAATTTCCCGGCCCGGCAGAAACGGCATAGTTCGGATACAAAAGGTTTCATTATTGCCTACATTGGATTTCAGTAAATCATCTGGTATCTCAAGAGCTGCACCATCCAGTGAATCTGTTTCAAAAACTATCTTTCCAGCTTCCTTCAATAGGGCCGCTCTCTGCAACAAAAAATCAGTTGGGTCCTGTAATCCCTCAATAATGGCCACTTTCTCATGCCACGAAACTTCGTATTTCGAGTCAACCATCTGAAGAAGGGTTTCAATCTCGACTCGGGCTAACTCTGCATTCTCACCAGAAACAATCGCGAAGAACCAATTGGTCGACGCATTCCTACTCATATGTTACGTAGTCCTCCCCGCCTGCAAACACTCGCTGTAGTTCTCCGTAAAGGATATCGATACCAGTCATCTCCTTGGCTGATACTGGCACTAGGCTTGCTACACCTCCTAGGTCCTCCATCATCCTTAGTATCGACGCAGAATACTCGCGAACCAGACCGCTCGCTGATTTGTTGAGAGCATCATCTAGAGTATGAGGTTCTTCTGCCCACTCAACTACCTGTTCCATTTGTTCTTTTGTTAGTATGTCTGGCTTGCTCAGCACATTCAACTGAGGCAATCCAAAGCGGATGTTGATTGACATTCCAAGAAGCATTGATGACAGGTATCCTGTAGGAGTACGGGCAATGTTTGAATCTAGGAGATATAGCGAAATGGTTGGATCTCTACCGCTAAGACTCGACACCAGCATTGGCCCGGAGTTGCGGTAGGCAAAGAGCTCCATCTGCCCCGGGCAGTCCACCAAGGCGTAGTCCCTACCAGTATCTAGTATCTCTTCTCTCAAATCATTGACATGACTGACTGCCATATCTAATGATGCGACCAAGGCACCATTTGGTCCTAGGCCGAACTGATGCATGATTTCGCCATAATCTACATACTCTCTAATATCAACATCACTCGTATAGGGTGGCTCTTCCACTCCCGGGTCAAGGTTTACTATCGCCACACTCATCTCAGAGGCAAGTAACCATTTCTCCAGTGATGCGGTGAGTAATGATTTGCCTGCGCCTGCAGTGCCAACTAGAAATGTAAAGAACATTTTTGGACTCGTTTCCGTGTGACTCCCAACGCTCTTTGAGTTCTTCGGTACCACTTGCAAGAAGCGAGGAAGCCCCGTATGCAGTCATTTGACGGCTGTATGTCGTCAGTTGACGAAATCGAAGTCGGCTTCCACACAACTCTTATCTGCGATACATTCTGGAGTCCAAACATGGATGCTGGTGAGGCACTACATAGGCTTGCCGAAGCAATGGCTGGTGAGATATGCCTTGCAGAAAATAATCCCGGAGCAGTCATGCGAAGGTGGCGGGAGCGGTTCCAATTCTCTCAGAAAGACCTTGCAAAACACCTAGAGGTTTCGCCCTCCGTCATCAGCGACTATGAGAGTGGACGACGGAAATCGCCTAGAGTCGAAACAATCCGCAGGTTTGTTGAAGGCTTGATAGAGATGGATGCTGCTAGAGGTGGTCAGGTGGCAGTAACACTCGAAAAACTGATAGCACCTGAAATTGCTTCCGATGCAATCTTGGACAGTCGGGAGTTTACGGGTCCCATTCCAGCCAGATTGCTAGTTGAAGAACTCAAATGCAAGGTGCTGACACATCCGC
>JAGLUV010000028.1 GCA_023134215.1 Candidatus Thorarchaeota archaeon
ATTGCTTGATCGTGACATCTATGGCTACACTGCCCTTGATAGCGTAAGGGCCATTGTTGCACTCACACCCCGGCAGCTTCTTCGTCTGTATGGTGGCACAACCCAGCGAGCTGCCATTCTCACGAATGTTTCATCGGGACGGTCTCCGCTGGTTGCCATCAAAGCAAGTCAAATAGGGACATCCATCGCTGTGAAACCTGCGGTTGTGATACTACAGGGAGTCAAAGAGCTTGATCCCCTAGCAGTGACAATTGCAGATAGTATTCATCTACCTCTATGTGTAACCGAATTCGAGTCTGCAGAAGAGCTTATCCGCGTCGTGCAGCAGTTTAGTCCTCAAATGTAGATTCCTCATACTGTGGTGATAAATTTGGATTTCATTATGGAAATCAATGACCCGATTCATGGCTTCGTTGGCCTGACTGAGCTAGAGTCGAAGATAGTTGATTCGGAAACCTATCAGCGACTCCGAAGAATCAAACAGCTCTCGGGAGGACACTATGTCTATCCCACAGCTGAGCATACTCGCTTCGGGCATTGTACTGGTGCAATGTACTTGGCCGGTCTCGCAGGTAAACGACTACTAGGTCAACTTGGTCTTGGAAAAGATGCACTTCAGGAGGTGCGAATTGCCGGCCTACTCCATGACATAGGTCATGGTCCTTTCAGCCATGTGTTTGAGGAAGTTCTGTTAGAGAAACGGGGCATGAACCATGAGGATGTTACCGAATGGATAATCCGTGAAGGTGAGTTAGGGGACCTCTTGGAGGATGGCGGAGTGTCCCGGGACAGGATTGCCAATCTTGTTCGTGGGCGCAGGACGACTAAGACAGATGCCGTTGTAAGCGGAATAGTCGCAGGACAGGTTGATGTCGACAAGATGGACTACCTGATACGAGATTCGTTCTACTGCGGTGTCAACTACGGGCTTGTGGACATTCATCGTCTGATAAACAGTCTCGAGGTGTCTGAAGACGGCTTCATGGAGTTTGACATCGCAGCCAGAGGTGCATTAGAGTCGTTTCTCGTGGCGAGGTATGAGATGTTCTTGAATGTATACTACCACAAGACTGTACGCAGTGTTGAAGTGTTACTAGCAAAAATGATGCATGTTGCAGATGACCTACTCGGACTCACCGCCTTTTCAACGCCCGAGGAGTTTCTGGCCCTGGATGATATGTCATTAATTTCCAGATTGCGAGGAATCAATCCGTCTGAGTCTGTCGAAGCCAAGGAAACCGCTGAACTGGTTCAGATGTTGGATTCACGAATATTCTACAAGTCTGTATTTGAGAAAGTGCTCCATACAGATGACAGATTCGTGTCCAAGATACTTACTAAACGTAAGGTGCGAGAGAGTATCCAAGAGGAGATTGCATCAATCGCCAATGTTCCAACTGATGAGGTTATTGTTGATGTTCCAACTCTGCCGTCCGTGCCATATAACCCGCATCAAGTGAATCCAATGGAGATTGGCATCTTCCAGGTTATTGATGGAAAAAAGGTATCACACAACCTTTCGGAATACTCTAACATTGCCGAGATGATGAAAGTATACCTTGATGTAATCCGCGTATACACTTTTGATCGGAACCGGGCTGAGGTGGGAAGGGCAGCACGCGAAGTCTTTCAAGAAGTTCCAGATGCTGCACTAATTCACATGTGACTTAGACATTCCATTGCCCGAAACTTGTACAATCCTTGACATCAATGTCCTTGACTGATTGTTCATGAGGAATTGACTAGAGTCCTGTGCATCGCCTTGGATGATGTCCGCTCTGTGTGGAGGTTATATAGTGCCCCAAAGATTCTACATTGAATCTAGTATCCACTCTGGAGCTGAACACTTGACCAACGACCTCAATGATGCACTGCAAGCAATCAAGGTAATATCTGGCGTCGAAAACGTTGTTATGATCCAAAAGGACGGTCTTCCGGTTGCTAGTGCAGGAGTATGGTTCAGCAAGGAGGAGGTGTTCGCAGTTGCTGCATCTACCTGTGCAATATTCGGCGTGGCGAAACTAATCCATGGAGATTTCAAGTATCTTCTTATGGAATCGGAAACCTCGAAAATCTTCTTGGCATCACTTCCAAATGACCCTGATTACTTCTTAGCCATCACCACTGCACCACGAGTCAATCTTGCAGCCCTATTCATCGAGATGAAGGACAGTCTATCGCGCATATCCTTCCTTTTGAAACAGCATCTAGACGGCAGACTTCCGCCACTACGCTCGTATAATGTAGACGAAACACAACGGGTGTTGAGCAGGTTCGCAGTAACTGAAGGCAGTCAAACAACATATTCTATTTCACGATCAATAATATCATTGAACCGGTCTCAAGCTCTTGCCCTCAGAACCATTTTGCGACAGGTTCATGATAGCATTCCAGACATCGAATCGGTCTTCTTAGCCTTAAGCGGTGGAGTTCGCGTTTCACTAGAAGCATTCGCAAATGATCGGCTCGCAGCAATGTCTTTTGCTCTATATGATGCATCCGAGCGTGTAACCCGCACCCTCCGCAATAGTTCACTTCAAACAGTGCTGTGCGAAACCGAACGGACGCGCCACGCCATCTATTCAGTTCCGAATGGCGTCCTCAGTTTGTGGGTAGATCGCAATAGTCAGAAACTCGGTCTCATGAGGCTTCTATTAAAGCACTATATCGAAGAAACCCGACGGATACTAGAAACAGCATCAATGATGAAACCTGCAATTCCCGATGAATTGAAGGAGCTGTTGATGTCCGGTGGCTCCACAGAGAGTCTACTTCTCACGAGGCGAGATCCATGACATATTCTATAATGAGAATGATTGAGCTGATGGATGACGAGTTCCCACTTCTATTGAATGCAGTACTTTCTCGTTTCCCCATCATTGTAGCGGGAGGGGATATCGAGCTAGTGGATGACATTGTCACCAGTATTCCAATGCTCTGCTCTCATCGCCATAAGATTGTGTTCTGGCGCGATTTCACATCAGAGGGAGAGATTAGGTCGGTATGGGAGGAGGAGAGGCATGACTATGAAGTAAGCAGGACTATTGTCTGCTGCCTTTCAGCCAATCTCAGGTTGGCCTTGGACCGCATCAGTCACTTCTCGGGTTGGATTATTGGTATGCCTCTTGGTGCAACTGTCCTCGGTGTACATGTGACTGAAGAAACCTTGCAGGATGCCATCGCTCGAATTCTACAAAGCTCCGAGAACTGTGGAATACTTCAAGTGGATTCACCATCGTCTATCAGATTCTCACTCACACAACCAGGTGTTGGAAGTCTAGACCTCGAGAAGCGCATCGTGAGCAAGATAATCACACGAAGGCGGCAGTCACTGGAGCGAATCCGGCGTCTTCTGAAGAAATCCCTTCGCGGACTCAATGTGTCGGAACATATCATAACTTCAGTCATGAAGCTCGACGATGAGGCAGACAAGCTCACACACGATGTGTTTGATGAGGAAATAGATAGCTATGTCCATGCAGCTAGACGGGCAGTGACCCTTCTGTCAAGGATACGTCTTGCTAGAGAGCTGGGTGCACCTGCCGCTTTGACTGCAAGAAACCTGTATGAAGCGATAGGGTGGGAAGGCGGACAGCTTCCAGACTTGATACGGTTCATGCAAGCCGAGTGGCATGAGGATTTTTCCGACTGTGTCAAGAGTGGCGCCCTCTCAGGTTTGGGTGCTTGGGTAGACAGCATGTGGGGAACGTAGAGCGGGAGGATAGTCATTTGATCATAGATTATGGCAATCGGACAATTGGACTTAAAATAGTGTTTTTCGGGCCTGCCATGAGTGGAAAAACCACAACAATTAGATGGCTCTTTTCGGAGCTAGGCCTTGCAGAGAAGCTTACGTCGATAGAGAACACACTGGGTAGAACCATGTTTTGCGATTTTGGAACAATTCCTTGCGATTTGAGTGACAGCTGGAGAATCAATGCACATATCTGGTCTGCGACCGGTCAGGACTTCTATAGATCAACACGTGAGGTTGTTCTGGTTGGTGCTGATGGTGTTGTATTTGTGGCAGACTCTCAAAAGCATCTACTTGATGTGAATCTTGAAAGTTGGAATGAGTTGATGGCCATGATCATTGAAGAGGAGCGTCCTCTTCCAATAGTTGTCTGTCTCAACAAGCAGGATTTGCCATATGCAATCAATGAAGAAAGGCTTAGGAAGCATCTTAGTCTTCCATTATCAGTACCGGTATTCAGAAGTGTTGCCATGAGTGGCTTCAATGTAATCGAGGCATTCCAGCTTCTGTTTCAACAATCTATGCGTACAAGCATCATGGCACAAGCGATTCCTTGATTTCCTGCAATTGTTGCTGCTTTATCAATTTTAGCGATTACTTTATACGAGCCGAGGTTTCTGCTGCACTATCGAAGACCCGCACAGCTATCTCTCTTCACACTTAGTCAGTCGAGGCAGTCCCTTTGAAGTCAGCCCCAAAAGAAACTCGGTTTGTATTTGTAACAGGGGGTGTGCTCTCCGGAATCGGGAAAGGCGTCACAACCGCATCGATTGCCAAGACATTCCAATTCCGAGGATACACAATACGAATAGTCAAAATTGATCCATACCTCAATATCGACCCAGGCACACTCAATCCCATAGAACATGGGGAAGTTTTCGTTACCGACCAGACATGGACATTCAAACCAGTTGATGACTTCACATTCAAGATCTCTGAGATTGACCTAGATTTCGGCACGTATGAGAGATTCACTGGGACTATCGTCCATCCGTTTCAGAATATAACTTCTGGGCAAATTTACATCTCAGTCATCTTGGGGGAACGGAAAGGAGATTTCTTGGGGCGAACTGTGCAGATAATCCCACACGTGACCGAGAGAATCAAATCGAGAATCTTGGCGGTTGTCAATCAAGAACCAATCCCAGACGTTCTACTTGTTGAGATTGGCGGAACTGTTGGCGATATAGAGGCGATGCCCTTCCTAGAAGCGATTAGGCAATTCATTAGCGAGGTTGGCCGAAACAGAGTTGCTTTGGTACACGTGACTCTGGTGCCATTTCTGGCGTCAGTTGGTGAGTTCAAGACAAAACCCACTCAGCATAGCGTGAGGACTCTCCAAGGACTTGGTCTGCAACCGGATATCGTGGTGTGCAGGGCTGAGTCAGAGCTGCCTGACGCTGCAAGACAGAAGATTGCATTGTTTTGTAATGTGCCCGAAGAACGAGTTATTTCAAATCCAGACATCCCTGTTATTTACCGCCTTCCTCTCCATTTTGAGGAACATGGCCTTGGTGATATTATCACTAACCATCTTGGCATGGAATCACGAACTCTGGAAACTGACTCATGGGCTGAGATAGTGGAGTCGTTTGAGAACATCACGGAAACCGTAGTAATTGCCATGCCTGGGAAATACACAGCTCTGAGCGACTCATACAAGAGCATCAATGAGGCATTGACGCACGCCGCCGCGAAGTATGGGGTTGGTGTTCAAATCAAGTGGATTGAAACTGAGGAAATCTGTGATAAGGCGAATCTTACGGAATCCCTTCGTGAAGCTGATGGCATTCTTCTCACACCTGGGTTCGGTTCTCGTGGAGTTGAAGGAATGATTGATGCCGCAGCGATTTCATTTACGTTAAAAACTCCCTTCCTAGGCATCTGCTATGGGGCACAACTTGGATCGATTGCTTTCGCCAGAAACACAATGGGGTGGGACGGGGCTCATACAACAGAGGTCGACCCCAACTGTCTCTACCCGGTAATAGACCTGATGGACGATCAAAAAAATACCGAAGACAAAGGAGGAACCATGAGGCTATGTGGTCACGAAGTGAGAATCGTAGAGGGAACCAAGCTGCACAGCATATACAGTACTAATCAAGTTAGGGAACGCTTTAGGCATAGGTATCACCTCATTTCACGTTATGTGAATCGTATGGCTGAAAAAGGAATGATTGTTTCGGCATATGACTCAACAGGGACGATAATCAACGCAATAGAGCTTACAGATCACCCCTTCTGGATTGGGGTACAATACCATCCTGAATTCAAATCACAACCGGGCGCACCACACCCTCTATATTCCGGGCTAATAAGGGCGGCTTTGGACTATAAGAGAGAGAGGGAAACTTAGTGGACAAACGACTCGACCACGCTCTATCTAAACTTGCTGAAGAGATAGACCGGGTTGAAACCACCCGCAAGAGATTCGGAGCGGTCATGAAGAAGATAAAGGGCCACATAGACCTCTCAAGGTTTCCCGCAATAGTAACTGATACGATGGAAACCTCTCTGTTGACGAAGCTGGAACCAACAAGCCTCTCCGGCCTTAGAATTGCTGGAATTGATGGTGGGCTGGTCAGGAAGCGTTTCAGATCAATGGATATTCTCCTCACTCGCGCAGTTGCAGTTGTATTTCAGTTCGGATGCGAAGACGGTCCTGATGTAGAATTTCACCCCGAAGCTTTTCCGGAGCCAAAAGTTACGCCTGTACTACTCGCACTGCCAAGCCCTGAGCTAGATCAGCTAGCCTCTCTTGAACGAGTTGCGACTGAGCTTGAAGCAACAATTTCCGTGCTCGATGAGTTCCACACAGATCTCATTCTTGTCGATGGAAGCCTCTTTTATCATCCGAAAGACCGTCCACAGCGTGGATCGACTGCGTTTACGAAATTCCAGGAGGTCATGGCTCTCTACAGGCAGCTCTATCATAAATCTCGAAAGAAGAAAACAACTCTGGTCGGGATAGTGAAAGATAGCCGCTCCACGCGAATGGTCCAAGTATTAGGTGAGATACTCCCACACATCATTCGGGATTCGTCTATCTTCGAACTCATGCAAGACGTCGACTATCGTTGGCTTCTCAAGGTTTCGAGGGACTGTGATCTTCTTGACACTTTCCTGGAGCCGGGTGAGAGAACCTACGCTTTCAGGTACTCGTCAGAATTAACACACAACGTGAATTCGGTGAGTGATGAGCTGACCATTTGGTCATCATCGATTTGGGTCACGTATCTCAAGACAGCCCAAGATGACTTGCCATTGAGGATTGAGGTTCTCATGGACCAAGACAGCAAAGACACCAAGGAATTGGATAGGGCACTTTCAGCAATTCTCCCTCTGTCTTGGCAGCATCCTGAGTATGGCATTCCTACTCCGATCCTAGAGGCTGATGCGCGAGCACGGATTACAGGCCACGAAGCTCAGCTGATTATAGATCGTTTGATGGCATTATCAGGACTCACATACACAGTTCTCGAGAAGAGACGGTCCAGAAATCCGTTTGGTGGAGGATGAATGCGTTGGAAGAAAATCATCAATCAAGTAGACTGGGAACAGTTGTCTGCACAGGAGATGGCCCGAATGTCCTAGAATTTTCATTCGTAACAGAGGGTGGCTCCAATGAGATTGTTGTTCGACGAGGGGAATTTATTTCCGTTGTGACAGAGAACGGAACAATCATCGCAAGAGTTCAGAACCTTGTGAAGACGAATCGTTACTATCAGCATGCCGAAGCTGTGAGAGAGTATCAATCACGAGGCGAACCGCTGCGCTCGATATTCCCTACGGACCGCTGGCAATATACGATTGCAGAAGCACGTGTTCTGGGATTTTGGACTGGCAACCGAACGGTCAGACCATACTTCACGGTTTCGCCGGGAGCTGTAGTCCGAAGGGTTGAAGAAGCGATACTTTCTGCTTTCCTGAGACTTGATACGAAAAGCGGTCTTAGACTGGGCCACCTTGGCCACCACGAACTTGAATTCACTCCATCGCTCGATAGACTCCTGTCGAAACATCTGGCAATCTTGGCAATGAGTGGCGCTGGCAAATCGTACTTCGTATCAGTGCTTCTTGAGGAGATACTCTCACGTACGAAAAATAACGGTCGTTTGGCGGTAGTAATCGTTGATGTTCACGGCGAGTACGAATACCTAAAGGACATAACGGCAAACGACTTGAGCGTGCCGGATGTTCAGTTTGAGGTCGAACACATCCGTGCGTCACATATCCAAATCCCGGTCCAGAACTTATCTGCTGAAGCATTGAGGTCACTCGTGGCTGACATGAGCGCAGTTCAGGTCCGTGATTTACGACGAACTGTTTCGGAAATGAGAACAAGCTCGGATAGTGGCTACACTCTTCGAGAACTCATCACTCATGTGAAGGATGATGAAACGATTAGCAAGAACACTCGTGAGGCACTGGTGAGCTGGCTAGTTGGTCTAGATGATACCGGTCTCTTCGGGCGAGAGTCAGTACCGGATCTAATGGAAATCATTCGGCCCGGCAAGCTCACCATAATCGATTTGAGCGACTTTGTTTCGCTTAAGAAGAAACAGATTATCGTTTCACATCTTGCTAGCGAACTTCTTTATCTGAGACGACAAGGGAGGATACCACCATTTCTGTTGGTTCTTGAGGAAGCTCATCAATTCTGCCCCGAAAGCCGACATGAGCTTGCGCTTCCAAAGACACGAATCGAAACAATAGCCCGCGAAGGACGAAAGTTCTTTGCAATGCTGTGCCTGATATCACAGCGCCCGGTGAAGCTATCAACCACAGTCCTGAGTCAATGCACCAATCAGGCAATACTCAGATGCACCAATCCCTATGACCTTGAACACATTGGTCGAAGTAGCGAAGGTATTGACCGTCCATCATTGGAGGCAATCACAACGCTTGAAGTCGGAGAAGCTCTATTTGTGGGCGAAACCGTTTCTGTCCCCACTTTCGTGAAGATTCGTAAACGCCATTTCGAACCGCGCGGATCCACGCACGATTTACTTCGGGCAATCAAAAAGGCGGATAGATAGAACTCTGAAGAAACCTTTTTTGGAGTTTCGTACCGGATAAATTGTGATTGCAAAGATGCGGGAGTGCAACCTAAGTGGCTGATGAAGACAGAGATGAAATCCGTCGACTAATCGACTCATTGCAGGCCGGAATGGTTGAGATGTTCGACCAGCTCCGTGAATTGCGACGTCGTTTGAATCTTATTGATAACGAGCATGCGGGCTCAACCTCCTCAGCAGTTCAATTGTTCACTGAAGTTAAGAAATCAAAGGCGCCAATCGTTCCCTCGATGCCCTCTCCCCCTAACGCATCTTCGCTTGATCAATCTGTGGAGGAGCGCACTGAAGACCCAGTTTCACCCTCAATTGCTCCAGTAGCTATTGATACACCAGAAACCGTAGAACCAAGTTCCGAGAAGCATCCGCCAATTTCGGACGCTCGGGTTGCACGTGTCCTTGACCCAATCACTCACGAGCTGCGTACCGGTGAGGCACCTGCAGAAGTCCTCGCTGAGTATCTCCACGCAGCCAAAGACTACCTATTCAGCGATGAAACGTCATTCAATAAGGTTGCCAGCGATATGGATGTTGTGTTGAAATTCCTAAAGGCACGAGAAAAGAAAACCATCCGTCCAGAGGAACGTGACAACATACTGACGCGCATTCGCCGCTGGAAAGCAGCATTAAGCACTTGACAAGTCCAGTTTCAATTTGTCAGTAGTTACAAATCGATGGTGATGCGCTTGATCTTAGTTCTTGAAATCTTCCTCAAACCATGCTGACCGGGCTCGTATCTGCACGCAAGCAGACCCGCCTCTTGCAGGATTTTAATCTGTGCACTAGCATTGGCTTCCGTTCCGCCAAGATGCCTAGCAACCCGTGTAACGTCCTTTTCTCCTTGAAGCAGGAGCTTTAGTATTTTCAAACGAGTGCCTGATGAAAGGGCACGTCCAATGCGTAGTATCGCGTCGTCATTGCTTATATCTAATGATTCTGACAGCTATCACACCTCAGTTGAATTGGCACGTTTCTTAATCATGGCTTTAATAATTGTATTGATACGGACTCATTAAAGCA
>JAGLUV010000029.1 GCA_023134215.1 Candidatus Thorarchaeota archaeon
TCCCTTATTATAATACCTATCATTTCAGCATTTGAACGAACTCAACTACTCGCAACTCCTGCATTCCGTTTATCCCCTGCCTAGTGTTGCATCTTCATGCACATCCAATGGGCGTGCACAGCGAGCAGAAGTTTCGTTTGCGATCATCTAACTGGATTGTTTCGTACGGTCTTGAATCGATGTTAAATCTTATAGCCAAACGCAAGCAGGCTATATTGAGTGCAAAGCTTCATGGTCGATGACAATGTTCTCATAATGGGGTTCGATATACTTCCCTCTAAGAGTCCGCGCTCGAAGACAGCTCCAAAGTTTGCATGTGTGATAATGAGAAATGGAACAGTACTGAGCGAATATCCAGAGATATCGCGCGCTAACTTGTTAAGATTAACCCGGGAGATTGACCCCAAATGGCTCTGCACAGACAACATTTTCGAGATAATCCGTGACAGCAAATCCTTGTACAAACTAGTTGAGAGATTGCCTCATGAAACTCGTCTTGTTCAAGTTACAGGAGTTCCTCCGCGTCAAGTTGCGCTCAAGAAACTTGCCAAACGACATGGACTCAGTGTACGCGGGAAGCCAACTCCACTCGAATCCGCTCGGCTTGCAGCACATCTTGCGTGGCTAGGAGTCGGATACAGCCTGGAGTGCTTTAGCGAACAAACAGAAATCAGTGTGACACGCGGACGGAAGATGGGCAAAGGGGGGCAGAGTGCGAATCGATATCGCAGGAGAATCCATTCTGAAATTCAGCAGATGACCCGTTTCGTGGAATCCCAACTCAAGACAGCGGGCATCGAGTACGATATTGACATTCGGCATTCGGACTTTGGCTATGCCAGTGCCCGAATAGTTGCGTATGCTCCCTTGCCAGCTATACGACGCCTTGTTGAGCGTAAGCGTGGAGGAGATTTTAATGTCCTCATTTCACCTGTGAGAAAACGGACTGAATTCATCCCATTAGAGCGTGGTCCCATTTCCACTCAACTTCAACCTAGATTCTTCATCTTGGGCATCGATCCTGGTACGACTGCAGCAATTTGCCTTTTATCACTGGATGGTCGCGTCCATCTTCTTAAGAGTAGGAAAAGTTTCACCAGGGCTGACATCATACGCTTGGTATATGAACACGGAATCCCAGTTATGGTGGCTACAGATGTCCCGCGCATTCCTCATTTTGTCGAAAAGATTGGCAAGACGGTAAACGCCAAGATATACGCTCCTAGTCGACCTATTCCCGTGGCAGATAAGCAGGAGCTGGCAAGAGAGCTATCCGATGTTCGAATCAGAAATGCGCATGAACGTGACGCATTGACTGCTGCAGTATACGCATACAGGAGCATGCTATCAAAGTTTCAGCAGATTGAACACAAGGTGCGGGAGGAGCAGATTGCTGTTGACCGTTCTCATCTCAAAGCCTTGGTACTCAAGGGAATGTCCATAAATGAGGCTATCTCAAACCTAGTTCGAGAGGAATCAAAGCCAGTCGATATCGTGTTAGAACCTGATGTCCCTGAAGAGGAATTAACTCGGGAACGGTTTGATGCAATTCATTCCAAGCTAGATGCTCTTCGAGCAGAAAACAGGCTTCTTGAGGAGAGAACAGAGGATCTAGAGCGCTTAGTCGAGTTCTTGAGATTCAGAGAGAGCGAGTTGACCCATAGTCTTGACATAGTCGCCCAGAAGAACCACTGGGAAATCAAGCGCGACCGTGAAGTAGTCAAGAAGAAGTCAGAGTTGAAGCGGGCTCAACAAGATATTGAAGAGCACCGCAAACAACTGGGGAGTCTCCGAAGACGGTTTGCTCAGCTTAGGGGTGTCAAGCATCTCGAGATGCGTGGTGATATGCTGGCAGTGAAGGTTCTTGAGAAGTTCACACAAGAATCCATTGAGGAGTACATTACTAAGGTCGCTACCCTGAAGTGCGGTGATATAGTCCTCTTTGAAGACGCGAGCGGGGGTGGACCCGCAACCGCGCAAATGTTGATTGACCGCAAGATTCGAGCAGTCATCGTTGATACGCCCCTCTCTCATCTTTCTATGGCGGAGCTTGTCAACGCCATAATACCAGTCATTGATGCGAAAGAAGTCGCGCTGAAGAGAGTAGATGAATTCGCTTTCGTCAACAGAAAGAAATTCGAGCAGAAATTGCAAGAATTCATGAAACGAGTTCAAGAACAAGCGAGGATAAAAGGCGAAGACCGCCTTGTGGCTATAATTGAAAAGTACCGGCGAGAAATTGAGCGCTAATCACTGACCACGTAACCTACTTACTCGGGAATTTGAATCCAAAGGATGTTGTTTCCTCTAATCAGAATTGACCCGTATTTCGCCTTCGTTTCATCATTCTCAAGCTCCTCCGCATCTCCAAGTGTCAGATTCATGTACTGATCACACCTTGTTAGGCGTCCGCGGAAGATGCGATCGTCTTTGAGTTTGATTGAAACTATATCACTAAGGCGTTGCTCCAGAGCCTTAATTGGGCTATTCTCTGTGGACACGGGCACTTCCTCATCGGGGGTGCCCGAGGCGGCGATTATAAACCCTTTGCTCTCAGAGGATAGAACGGGCGCAACGAAAGAGTATTTGCCTGACTATTTCACACTAGGAATTACCGGAAGAACAGTCATTTGCTGGAATGAACAACAATGTCATTACTATGCTTGGGATTGGAGGGAACTGCACATTCATTTGGAGCTGGTATTGTTTCCAGCGATGGTGATATTCTTTCCAACATCTGGCATATGTTGTCACCTGCTGAGGGAGGAATTCATCCACGTGAGGCCAGTCGTCATCATTCTGACATGGGTCCTGGGATAATTAAGCGTTCATTGGAGGATGCGGGAGTCAATCATAGTGATATTCAGCTTGTTGCTTTCTCAAGAGGCCCTGGACTTGGACCTTGTCTCCGAACTACCGCAACAATGGCACGCACGCTAGCACAGAAATTATCAGTTCCACTTGTCGGTGTGAATCACTGTGTAGCACACATTGAGATAGGCTGTCTTGAGTCGGGATTTGAAGACCCCGTAACAATCTACGTGTCAGGGGGAAATACACAAGTCATAGCTTTTGCCGGCGGACGTTTTAGAACATTCGGCGAAACGCTTGACATGGCATTAGGCAATATGCTCGACGTTTTCGGTCGTACCATTGGCATGAGCTTCCCCGCTGGACCGCTCGTTGAACAGGCGGCTGCAGACGGGGTTAAGTATCACCAACTTCCCTACTCGGTTAAGGGCATGGACCTAAGCTATTCAGGGATGTTGACTGCC
The DNA here is from genome assembly GCA_023134215.1 of Candidatus Thorarchaeota archaeon. Taxonomy (GTDB): domain Archaea; phylum Asgardarchaeota; class Thorarchaeia; order Thorarchaeales; family Thorarchaeaceae; genus WTCK01. The sequence continues at coordinate 3,276 of JAGLUV010000029.1, forward strand.
GCCAAGAAACTCCATTTAGAGGGGGTCCCAGTTGTTGACATATGTTTCAGCATTCAAGAAACAGCATTCGGGATGCTTGCTGAGGTTGCGGAGCGCGCAGTTGCTCACACGAAGAAGAACGAAATTCTTCTTACTGGTGGAGTGGCACGCAACAACAGACTCACTGAGATTCTCGAAGGTGTGGCAGAACGTCACGACGCCAGCTTTCACAGAGTTTCACCACCTCTTGCTGGTGATCAAGGAGCAATGATTGCTTGGACTGGCATTCTCCAGCATCAAGCTGGAGATGAACTTCCCATATCTGACTCGCATGTGATGCCTAAGTGGCGCACGGATGAACAGGACATACTCTGGAGGTGCAGATTCTGAAGAAGCAGTTGCTGACGCTTGGGGCTGAATCTGCAATTTACATAGTTGAGTGCTGGGGCATGACTCTTGCACTTAAGTGGCGACCCAGTAAGCCCTACTTACACAATGAAATAGACAAGCTGCTTAGAACATCCCGAACCAGTAGAGAGTGCAAGATGCTGACCTTTGCACGCACATTGGGAGTCCCTACTCCAGCTGTGCACTCTGTTGACATCAGCAATCACTCAATTCTAATGGATTTCATCGAGGGTCAGCAGTTCAAGCATCTTGTTAATATCTCGAGCAAGAAGAGAATCACCACGCTCTGCAACGAATTCGGAAAATTGCTTGGCATTATGCATATGAGCAACATAGTTCATGGGGATCCGACAACAAGCAATGCAGTTGTTGACACGAAATCCAAAATGTGGCTTGTAGACTTTGGATTGGCAGAGAAGAATGCCACTATTGAGATGAAGGGTGTTGATATACATCTTCTCCGACGTGCATACGAAACCACACATTGGGATCTTCAAGAAACAATGCTGGAATCCACAATGGAGGGTTACATCGAAATATCAGGTGATGACGCAGAGGCAGTTCTCTCAAGAGCGGATGAGATTCGAGAACGCGGACGTTATCATTGACATCCACTCAAGGCGTTGATATGAAACGGAATACGCTGAATCATCTATTAGACTGCAACCAATTGATGCGAGCCACAAGAATAGGTTTATATCAGCAGCAAAATGGGGATGGAAATACACGGTTTCTCAGGCTCTATGAGAATTGTAGGAAGCAATCCTGATGGCAAGAATGCACACCCGACGCAAAGGTCAATCTGGAAGCAAGCGCCCCTCAACGCTACGCGCACCAGAGTGGATTGACAAGGAAAAGGATGCAAAGTGGGTTGAAGCCAAGGTTGTTGAGCTTGCCAAGGCTGGGAACACCCCTTCAATGATAGGACTAATCCTTCGCGATCAATATGGCATACCCTTGGTAAAAGTAATTGCGGGTAAACGAATTCTTGATATTTTGCGCGAGAACGAGCTAGAGAGAAGAGTTCCTGAGGATCTTCGCAACATGATTGCGAGAGCCGTTACAATTCGCAGACATTTTGAAGAGAACAAGAAGGATCATGTCGCTAAACGCAGCGTTCAACTTATTGAAAGCAAGATACACCGGCTATCTAAGTACTATAAGAAGACCCATGTTCTGCCCGCTGATTTCAAGTATACTCCAGCCGAAGCTGCCTTACTCTTGAGATAATCTTATCACACTGAGCGAGTTCCCTTGAACTGAAATGAGTAAGAAAGCTCAGGGGACCTCTAGTTTCAAGTCACTTGAAAAACAGCTAGAACAAGTCACCTTCAGAAAGAACGAGCGCATCCTCATTATTAGCTCTCCACATCCCAGAGCAACCCTATCCGCAGCGCTGCTCTCTACAGCGATTCTGAGGTCCAGCAGGATCTTCCATATCACTTTCGTTCATCCTCATCTAGACATTGAAGAAATCAACAATATACGAAAGACACACTCCAACTCTGCTATTATTGCTGTAGGGATTGATGTTTTTGGGAAAAGGCGCTTGAAGAAGGGAACGAGCTATCCTGTGTTCATAGGCGGGATGCTCCATTCTGAGCATAACGAGTCGCCGAGCATAGGATCTGCAAGTGACGTTGCAGCAGCAGCCTATATTCTAGCCAAAGAGAAGTTCAAAATAAATGACAGAACTCTCCAGCTCGCTGCCGCAGGCACACTAATTCACAATACTTCAAATACGCCTATCAAAGGTGCATCACGAAAAGTTGTTTCACTAGCTGAAAAGGGAGATCTACTGAAAGAAAGGAAGGGATTCAAGTTGTTTGGAAGCAACTTTCTTCCAGCGGTGAGCGCCCTCCTGTATAGCACTTTCCCATACTTGAAGGGCATCAGTGGAGTCCAAGAGAGATGCGAACACATCCTTGAAGAAGCGAATATTCCAATATCCAAGCGTCGAGGTCCCATAACTTCACTGGATACAAAAGAGGCGCAACGTCTGACCTCACAACTTATTCCCAACCTCGATTCAACTGCAATTCCAGGTGTCCTTGGGCAAGATTTCTCCTTTCCAACAGAAAGTGAAGAGAGCCCCCTGCACCTCCTGTCGGGAATAAAAGCACTTTCACAATCAGCGTGGAGTAGATGGGATTTGGGAGCATCAGTCGCCGTATGGATGGGCGACCGTGCTAGGATATTGAGATCGTTTATTGACTCGCACATGGCTCATACCCGCGATGTGATTGCAGGCATACAGAACCTTGCATCATCTCTTGACAAAGCAACTTCTGAAGACAGCGATCTGGATGCAATTGTGACAATTCCACTTGTTGGAACGCACGAATCTGTGCTTCCTGATGTTGCACGAATCGCTCTACAATCATATCTTGTTAACAAGGATGGGTTTGTGATGCTAACCACAGAGGCCTGCACCGAAGTTGCTTGGGATACCAAGAAAGCTAGTCTTCACCAAGTTACCAATGCCATGAATACTCTTGGACTGGTTTCAGTACCCACCTCAGCTAGCTCTCTCAAGCTGGAAACAACATCGCCAAATGAACAAGGGATAATTGCAGAAGCCCTATGCTCCCTCGGGGGTAGCAGCTCATGATGAGAATTGACTTGGCCATTAATCTCACAGATGCCGCATATGCAGTCAGAGTACTAGAGTCGGTATCACCTGACAACTTACCCTTGCCGCCCGGGTTGAAGATTGAGATGACTAGAAGCGGCAGAACGCTTACCTGTGTGATCGAATCCACCCGCGGATTGGACAGCTTGAGGGCCACCTTGGAAGATTTGACATCAGCGATTGACCTTACACTGAGAACACATGAAGCAATCGATTGATACATCTCAGTTTTCAGCGATTTAGTCATTGCATAATGCTGCCACTGAGTTCCATGCATATGGCTTCGGCCTTTTCCCTAGCCTGATTTGCCATCTCTTGTGTGATAAAGCCCCTTTGAACTGCTCGCTTGAGCAGGTGCTGATCAATGACACGCGCTTTATCCCCTACTGGATTCACTACATCTATCTCTAGGTCGACGTAACGGACTCTACTTGGGCTGTTTCCATTGCTGGGATACAACTCGACTCCAGTATTGATATTCACGTAGGTGCCTTTCATCTGATTATCGCGAGAGTAGTACTTGGTCACCAGAGTGAGAGCTCCCGGAATCACGTGAGTTATTGCATAATCGCCTTCGTCACGAATAACATCGACATCATTGGTATGGTTCGGAGCAATCTTCAGCTTACGGTTGGTATGCCGGAACTGTCTTTTAATCGAAAGATCGCTAGGATTAATCTCAACAATTCGGCCTCTCGCCAAGATTATATTCCGACCGTCTAACTTAACGTGCTCAATGTTTATGGCATCATCAATCCTAGGCATGTCTCGGCTGACTACCTTCTCCAGCTTGGAGGCGAAGTAAGCTCTCTCACTCGGGCGGTCCTCTATCACCATCTCTGCGAATTCTACGAGCGGTACGTATCCAGCACTCATATAGAAGTGATGTCGGTCAAGTGTGGGTCTAATCTCTTCTCGGATCTTGTCGAGCGCTTTTTTGACTTCCGCTGGGAACTCGATGTCAGCATTGCTTGTGCCCTCAAATACGAGTCCCGGAGAAACCCTCTCGGTGTACATGGAACTAACTTGTTGAGCAGAGTCTAATAGATAATCCACTTCATCGCGAAGTTCCTCTTCGGTCAGTCCCTCAGCTGCAGTTCTCCATAGTATCCCCCAGTTCTCAGTGTGTTTTCGAATTCTCCTTCCCAAAGCTATCAGATTATCTCGTGTTTCTGGATCCTTGATCTTGGTGCTAAGTCGGACCACGGGCTCTGGAAGAAGAACGGCGGAACGACCAGGAATGGTGATGCTTGAGGAGAGAATGGGTGCTCTACGTCCATAATCATGTGCCCGCACTTGCACCATGACATGAGCCCCCGGTTTCAAATCCTTGCTTGGGAGCAGGCCGGATAGCTCTCCAAGGTCAACTCTGGTATGACCAGTTCTCTCATCCTTCCCTAAAACACACCCCTTGTAGATGGAGCTTTTCGCCACTCTGGGTGTTCGTGTGATGACCCATCCGAGACGCCTTCGCAGTACATCGGTGATTTTTGTCAAGATAGACTCGTAGGCAATAGCCACAATACCCTGAAGGTCACTTCTGTCCCATATGTCAACATCTGGAATTTCCCTTCGGAAGGGCAACCCGAATCTTCTGGCCACCTCAGGTATGGGTTGCACAATCTCGAAATGATTCTGTAATAGAATCTGAGTTAGAGACTGCGAATAGATTCCTCTTATCCTTGCTTTTATCATAGACAAACACTGGCCCGAATCACTAACCGCCCACCACAATTACCGAGTAACCATGGCTAGCAGCAGGCTTCACTACTGAGCCCTTGAGGTACCTAGTCGCGAATTGGCTCCAAGAGGCTGGACACGTGCCATATCTTTGTCCGTGCATGGTTTGGACAGTTTGGGTCTTGACTTGGCTCGTCAAGAATCGAAATCGCATTCTGCGCCCTTACTGCCGGAGAATCAACCTCATTTTCCAGAACTACAATAGCTTCATTGGCTGCTCGTCTTATGTTACGGGGAACTGAAGAATCCTCAAATATCCGTTTGAGTAAGTGTTTACTCTGATCTATACTTTTTTGCGTTTCGGGGTCCAAAGGACTCACCTCTAAATTGTCTTGACGCACTGATGTTGTGCGAACAACAGAAGACTCTCACAGGACTGAACATATCAACGTTTTCATAGATACTCCTCATAGTAGAAGCATCCGGGGATATTGTTTCCTCCGCCTTTTCGTCAACGTGAGAGTCCAGTCGTTGCGGGGTATTTATATCAAAAGATTAGCAATCGCTCCTCGAGTGTCGAGGATGACAAAGCGAAACGATGCCTCAATCAAGAAGATGGCAGAACTGCTCAGGCAAGGCGCCACCATGCTCGCGCAGGGATGTCCTCAGTGCGGTTCTCCGCTGATGAAGATGGGTGATGACGTGTACTGCGCAACATGTGATCGTCGCATAGTTGTCGTGGACTCTCAGGAGCAGGTTGAATCACAGGCAGTGAAGGCATTGATTCCCGAACTGCACGAAACTCTACTTAAGAAACTGAAGACCCTAAACAATGTCATCGAAGCTGAGAATGACACTGAGGCATTGACGAAACTTGCCAACCTCATGGTGCTCCTACTGCAATCACTAGAACGACTTGAGAGCATGGCTAATTGAACTCAACTCTGAAGACGATTCAAAGTCTACTCTTTCTTTTCCTTCTTGGAGCTCTTTGTCGTGCCGGTACCTCTTCGGAGTCGGGCACGTCTAGCCTTCACTTCCTCTGGTCCCTTGAGCACCTTGCTCTTTCGGATCTCACAATTGCGAGTAGGGATAATCACCTTGACTTCTTTGTAGACTTCAGAAGCAAGGTCTCCTAGCACAACCTTCTGAACCAGCTCATCAAAGCCGTGTTTCTTGGCGTGAGCTCTAATGACTTTCTCAATAGCCTTTCTGACTGCGTGTTTCTGACTTGTCTTTGCGCGGGTCATCGTGAATACTATCACAGATATGCGCATCAAATAGTCGTCTCGCGTGAGTATTGGGCCGATCCAGTCAATCCTTGAAGTTCCTCTCTTGACTAGCCCGCGGAGGTGATCAGAACTCCATTCATGTCCGTGGAAAACAGTATATGCCTGCTGACCTGTGACCTCGAGAACCTTGAATTTTAGTTTCACGTGTATCTGCTCGAAGTTACCCGTCAAGTCATATAGAGTGGGTTGAACTGTGCGCCCAACCAAGAGATTGGGATCACTAGCTGGTGTGTTGCCTATGTCCTTATTATCGAAATAGTGTGGTGCTAGAATCTGATACCAACTCTTCTCTCGCCACTTATCTCGGGTCCTTGCTGCTGCTTGTCGGCCTTTTGAGGACATATTCATATCACACTCGCTGAACCATTCTGGTAAGTCCAGAGAATTACGATTCGGGTCCCTGTTATCCCGGGAACCGCGCGAACGTCAAATGAGGCTAATAAAAAGATTGTGACGTGAACTCACAATCCGAAATCAATAACTGGCTCGACGGTTCTTTAGCACTTCACAATAAAGCTATTATGACAATATGGGATAGGGCTGCTGGAGATAACTAAAATGAAAGAAACTTGTCCCCGCTGTGGATACAATGAAGCTGCCCAAGTGCGAAAGGAAATGATTGAAGCTGGGGGCTATCGACGTCAGTTTCGTTGCCCGCGATGCAGTCACGTTTGGGAGAAAAAAGACTGATCTTATGCAACGCCCGAGGCCTTCCTCGAAAGGCAGTCCACGCTCATCTGTCTGCCAACAGTGACAAAACCATTATATCTTATCCACTTTTTACCTTCTTTCGCTGATGCGGAGGTTGCCCAGCCAGGTTAAAGGCGCAGGGTTTAGGTCCCTGTCTCGTAGGAGTTCGCGAGTTCAAATCTCGCCCTCCGCACCATTCATTCTTCTCCAAATAGCCTGTGTATGTTCCAGCCAGCGAAGAATTGATATTAAATCGGGAATATGTACTGATTGTAACCATTCTGGTAGGGGATTCTCTTGCAAGAAAAGTCACGTGTGCCGCTTCTCGTAATGATTTCGAGCGCGTTCTTGCCTTACGGCGTAGTAACAACTAATTCGTGGGGCATGTCCACGAATCAATTCTGGTTGTTCCCTTTCTGGATGTACTTACATGACTTTGGGGAATGGTTGGGACTTGGCGTGATTATTCCTCCATTTGTGCCTACATACCCTCTTCCGTTGTTGTTCTTGGGTTTGCTTTGGTGTGCACTTGGTTTCTATACTGGCAAGGTCTTGCACCGATTCTATGCAGGTCAGATAGAAACAAAGATAGCTTGGTTGTCAACACTCACAGTATTGGTGTTTCAGATAATAATGACAATTTCCACTGTCCTCATCGCAATGTCAGATTACTGGATAATTCTAGTTATTCCTCTGCCTATCCATTCCCTCATTGTATTAGTTCTACTCAAGGTTGAGATCCGGCGAGTAGACGGGAATCCTGTGTCTTGGTGGCCAAAAAGCAGCAGTCCCTGAAATTAGTGAACTCAAGGTCAATTATCGCTCTCTACACCAATCATTCTATCTTGAATCCAAAACACTCATCTTTTCGTCTATTTCTTACCTATTTTCATGAAATACATGTTCCTAGCCACTGAAGACAACAAGATGCAGCTCATGCACATCCTTCTCAACGC
>JAGLUV010000003.1 GCA_023134215.1 Candidatus Thorarchaeota archaeon
GAAATGAAGTGCCTGCGCTATTTTCTCTGACCGAGTCCATGCCGTTAGAAATCCTGCAGCAAAAGCGTCACCCGCACCAACCGTATCTACTACTGGCACCTCGAATATGTCTGATGTGTGATACTCAAACCCATCAGTTGCTATTGCACCCTTGCTCCCGGTTTTCACTATGATCATGCCTGGAAATCCCTTTGCAAAGGTCTTGAGCGCTTTCTCTGACGGACTAATATTGAAGTACTTCTTGAGTTCGTACTGGTTCACAAAGAGCAGGTCAGTCCCAGGTAGTATCTTCGAGAAGTCCACAGTATCTGCAGCATGACCCGGATCAAACGAAAAAATCATCCCATTGGTTGAGGCGATCTTTAACGCCCTGCCAGTCATCATTGGGAAGCCACCAGCTACATGAACGCTATTGGCACGTGCAATGTAGTCCTCATCAAGCACATGTTTCTCAAGGAAGCGGTTTGCCCCAGGGTTGGCCACCACTATGTTTCCATCCGTTGGATGCCGCGCCATGAAGAAGAGTCCTGTCGCCTGCTTGCCCAGCACCAGTACATTACTCGTATCCACGCCAAACTTCGACAATTGTTTCAGAACGATCTCGCCGTAGATGTCATCACCAACACAGCTCACTAGCCCTGTCTTCACACCTAGCAATGTTGATTCCACTGCGAAATTTGCAGCAGAGCCACCAAATGAGATATGTCCTTTGTCTGTTACAACATGCCGAATGCGACCAGGAAGCGTGTCAACGGACATGACCATGTCAATGTTTATTCTGCCAATGGCAATGATTTCGTTGACCAACTGATCCGCCTCTTATACGACAAGTGCAAGTATCGCCTTTTGCGCATGCAAACGGTTCTCTGCTTGATCGAAGACAACTGAATGGGGTCCATCCATGACCTCTGAAGTAAGTTCCTCATCCCGATGCGCAGGCAAGCAATGCATTACAATGACATCGGACTTTGCCTTCCCAACCAGTCCCTTGTTCACTTGAAATTGCATCAGCGCACTCTCCTTCTCCTTTGACTTTTCTTGGCCCATCGAGAAGAACGTGTCTGTGTAGATGACATCCGCGTCTTTCACGGCCTCAGTGGGAGTGTTCACAACCTCGAGCGTCGTGCCGTGCTTCTTGCTGAGTTTATCCGCTCTCTTCATGATATCCTCGATTGGTGTGTAGCCCTTGGGTGACCCAATTGTAACGTCCATGCCCATCATCGTGCAACCCTGCATAATGGAGTTACTAACATTGTTCGAATCTCCGACGTAGGTGATTTTGAGACCTTCAAGACTTCCCTTGTGTTCCTCTATAGTCAACATATCTGCCATGATCTGGCAGGGATGTAGAAAGTCTGACAGCCCGTTTATCACAGGTACAGTAGCATACTTGGCTAGGCCAGCAACCTCGCTATGAGCATACACCCTCGCCATAATGACATCACAGTATCTGCTGAGAACTTGGGCTGTGTCACCTATTGTTTCACCCCGCCCGAGCTGTGTTCCACTGGGTTGAAGATAGAGCGCATGTCCACCCAGTTGAGTCATTCCCACCTCAAAAGAAACCCGAGTCCTTGTTGAGGACTTCATGAATATCATTGCTAGGGACTTGCCCTTAAGGATTTCATGTGGTTTTCCTTTCTTCTGTTTCTGCTTGAGGTTGTGAGCAGTATCCAGAATTTCGCGGAGTTCCTGTGTTTTAAAGTCTAACAAGTCTATGAGATGTCTACCCTTTAGGCTCAATCTGACCACCTCTGGCTGTTATGTGCAAACGCGAGCGACATCAGAGCCCCTCAGTAATAAAACTGTCCACTCAGTCACTTCTCTGACATGAGCCTTTGTGCGAACCACTCGGGATCGAATCGCTGCAAGTCCTCGTAGCCTTGACCTATGCCCACGTAGACAATGGGCCGCCCAGTAACGAATGCCACTGAGAGGGCAGCGCCTCCCGATGGATCCGCATCAACCTTGGTGAGAATTGCTCCATCGATACCAATTGCCTTATTGAACTCCTTCGCTTGAGACAATGCATCATTTCCTGCTAATGCATCTCCCACAAAGATCTTGAGATCTGGTGCTGCAACGCGTGCCATCTTCTTCATCTCCTCCAGGAGATTCTTGTTGCTCTGCATCCTCCCCGCTGAGTCAATGAGCACAACATCAATGTGTCTAGCCTTTGCGTGGGCAACTGCATCATATGCGACTGCTGCAGCATCTGAACCATAATCCTGCTTGATGACCCTGACCTCCAGTCTCTCAGCATGCTTGTCAAGTTGCTCTATGCTTCCAGCCCGAAATGTATCTCCAGCGGCAATGACTATCGAGAACCCGTTCTTCTTGTAGAGGTGTGCCAGTTTCGCTAGCGTTGTTGTCTTTCCCGTCCCGTTGACACCTACAAAGAGAATTGTTGTCGAGTCACCTTCATCTCTTCTTTTCTTGGCGAATTCTAGAAGGTCTAGGGGGTATTTAGGTGTAAGAACTTCGATTATTGATTCATGCAATGCGGAACGGAAGAGCTTTGTTAGATTCTCCAAGCGCCCAGTTCTGGAACCGAGCATTTTTCCCTTTGTGAGTTCACAAATATGCTCTGCCACTTCGACTGCTACATCATTCTGGATAAGGACTAGCTGTAGTTCCCATACTGCATCGGAGAGATTCTTGTCTGTAAGCTCCTTTGTGGTCGCTTTGGTCACAGCATTGTTGATGGCGCCACGGAGCTTGTCAAACACTCCACTACTCCCCCTGCTTTTTCATCTCCGCGGCCAATTGCTGGAACTGTGTGCCCAAATTTGATGACCAACCAAGTAGCTGCTGATACTCCTGAGCAAGACCGTCATACTGCTTTTCTAAGCTTGAGATAATCTCCTCAATGCTTTTCTTGGCTTCTGCTATGTTCTGTTCTATGCTGATGTCTTTCCCGATATGTCTGGTAACCTTCTTTGAATCAACGAGTTTGGCGTGGACATAGATCTCACCGCCCACGTTCATGAGCATCTCTTCTCCATCCTTCTTCCCATGCAACTCCTCCAGAACCAGCAAGCCAACGCGGTAATTGTCTAGGTATGCCTTTACACGAAGCATTTGCTGTCCCTTGCGTTCTATGGTGGTGGAAGCTAACTGCTGTTCTGCGTATACTTTCCGCAGAAGATTCTCCTGCTCGGAAGTCATTCAATCTTGCTCTCCACACCTAGGATTGTCCGCAACTCAAGACTAACTAATTCCTCAGGCTTTATCTCTATGACCTCGGAAATTTCGATATACCTTCTCTTAACTCTGTGGCGACTGCCGAGATCAGAGAATATGCGTTCTCTTGCATGCGACTCCTTCAGAGCTATCAGTTCCTTTGTGAACGTGAATGTTCTCTTGTTCTTCCTATAGTTTCCGACTGCTCGCCATACTTTCGTATCCATAACTAAGCACCTCTATTACACAAATCCCAACACCTGTGAAATATGCGCGAGTTCAACACCTGTGGTGTCAGACCCGGCAATCATTCCATCGGTATTGGCTAACACGCCGAGACGGGCATACGGGCTGCCTCTGTTCACTGTGCCAACTTCGACATGCACTCTTAACATCTCTGATATGCGTTCAATCTCCTCGCTGGTCGCCATGGGATGCACGACCGCCCCCTGACTTGTCACTACGGAGCTCACACCGACGATTGGGAGCTTGGCCACAGTGCCGGGGACTACCTCGACATCTAGAACATCAGAAATCTGCTTTATTGCTTTTGAATCGAAATCCGGGTGACATATCGCGCCGTTGTCATTGGCCAGTATGATGTTGCCTAGGGCAGTCATCTTATTGTCTAGCCAGTCTACCGTAATGTCAACACTACCCTTGATTGCAGCCAGCTCTTCATCCCTTGTTGTGTAAGGCAGAAGTAGTCCGCTACGGTTCGCAACAGACATTAATCCCACAACGTCAAGGCTTGCTACTGTAGACTGAACTATCGGCACATTGAAGGCGCGTTCGAGGGTATCCATGGACTTCTTGCTCATATGTGGAGATATGAATGCAATCTCATTGGTTATGACAGCAAAGGCTCCGACATTCGGATCGCCCTCGAAATCCGTCCGGGCGATCAAACCGCGCTAACCCTCCGCAAGGTAAACTCGGACCAAATTGTCTGAGTTCTTAGTGGCTCTAATCCTAATTCTTCTGGGCGGTTTCTGAATTCCTCGGGACCAAATTTGCTCGTTGACTTCAGCCTGAATCACAATCTCTTCCGGCTTCATGTGCCTCTCTACGAATTTTCTGAGAATTCTCACTGCTCTGTTAGATCTGCGGAGTCTGCTACCAGTCCAGTATGCTCTGCGGAGCGGCACTGTGTAGATTCGCTCATCGATGATTTCTTCCTCTGGAACTTCCTCTGCTGGAGCTACCGCCTCCTCAGCAGCCGTTTCCTCGGCGTCCTCGACTTCTTCTATCGCCTCTGCCTCTTCTACCTCTTCTATTTCCTCTACCTCAGGCAAATCCTTGGTCTCTTCGACCTTTTTCTTCTTTTTTGGAGGCATCTATGCTCACCTGTTTATGGCTTTAGTTTAGTTTGACGCCAGTTCCGTTGAGTCGGTGTTCTTCGTACCTTTCCGCTTGTTCTAACAACGGCCCATGTAGGCACCGAGGAATTCGACTTCAGAGCTCTTGCCATCCTCAGTTTCTTCGCGAGTGGCTTGTTTCTTGCCATTTGCATCACCTATAGCGTTTTTCTATCTGAACGTGACTTTCCGTTCTCTTTCCCGTCCCTGAATCTGCTGCAGGAGTGTCTTGAGTTGATCGTCATCCACTCGTCCCTTGAGTCTGCCTGATGCGGCGAGCTGAATCAACTGCGCCTCTATCTGTTCGGCAAACTGTGGCTTCACCATCTTTACGTTGGTTAGCCGTTGTCGAGCTTCTGGAGTGAGTATCTGACGAAGAAGAGCATCTTTCTTTGTTTGCGCATCGGCCAGCTGTTGCTCATGGCCCTGCTCTTGGAGCGCTCGCTCTTGGAGGGCCGCTAGCTTCCTCTGCCGAATTGCGTCAAGCTCTTCATCACTCAATCATCTCACCCCTAGCCCGGGGCTTTTTCAGTAGTTTTCCAGTTCCGGTATAGCCTTCGAGAGTTCAATCTTCAATGTAGCCGATAGCTTGTCCATGTAGGACTTGCCCATATTGGTTATTTCTCGACCCTTGTTCCCACGTTTCTTGACGAAGCCAACCTTTTCTAGTTGCTGCAGGGCAGTCCTTACAACCGCTCCGCTGCCTCGGTGGAACTTGTTAGGCTTTGTGCCTCTCCTCTTTCTTCCACCGTACTCGACTCTCAATCGTTCAATCCCGATTGGGCCTCGCAGGTATATCTTCCTCATGATACTCGCACACCGCGCAAACCACCAGTCCTCTTGATCTGGTGCTCTCTCCTTGTGAGCGCCTGTCTTGACGTATGAAGCCCATTCCGGAGGTGTGATCTCTTTGCGAGCTTTTATGTCCAGTGCAAGACGCCGTATCAGGATGTTGGCGGGAATATCATAAACCGTGGGCATATGTTTGTCACCATACACATTGAAGTGCGTTCACCCTACCTAGAGCCGGCCGGTGGCCTACCCCAGAAGGCTGGCCCCGCAATCTAGAGTCCGCATAAAAGGTTGTCGTTGCATTCGGCTTCAATTTGACGCACAGAACTCGGTTTGGACCCGATTGTATCATAACTGACTCATTATTTTTTGTGGACCACAGCTGTGTTGCCGCGTAATCCCACCAGCTCAGCGCCAGAACGTTCGCATAAAGTTTCGAATAGCATCTGTTTTGTCAGTTCTCCGTCGAGGGCACTGCGTAACACTCGAACCTTGAAACATTTGTGTTTCTTGAGAAGTCGCCTTGCCTCTGATATGGTGTTATCCGTGATGCCGGCCTTTCCTATCTGAAGCATGACCGGGTCTTGCCAGGCGATACTGATCCTTGTGGAATCGAGATGGGGCTTGCTGGGCATAATGATTCATTGAGGCTTCAGTCGTTCTCTTCTTTAAGGTTCTGACATGGCATCATTATTTCTTGTTATAGAAACGTCTTACCGCGCCGCAGTTCAAGCAGGTGACGGTAAGATGTCTTGACCTATTGTTTCGCACCCTTACTCTGCAGTTCTGACCAGGTACAAGCACAGTACCGCATTTCTTACAAAGTTGTCTTCCTATGTGAGGTGGTATCTTGATTCTCGCTTTCTGTGCAATCTTCCTGGCGCTGGCCATTCTCTGTCGGGCAAGATGAGGTTTTTGTGAGGCAACATCGCTCGCTTGTTCCCATAGGATATCGATTCTCTCTCGAGCGAGTCTTCTTGTTTCAGCCCTTGGTGCTCTTCTTCTCCTCACGGGTAGACAACTCGTTTCTCAAGTGATAGACACATCGCTTAAATCGTTCGCAATCATCCGTTGATAGAGGTCTAGATATGCTCCACGTGATTCTTCTCGAGTGTGCAATCGAGTTGGTTCCTAGGGAACTCGCTAGCTTGAAAGAGATTCAGGCGCACGCTAGACGCAGACGTAAGAAACCCGGTCA
>JAGLUV010000030.1 GCA_023134215.1 Candidatus Thorarchaeota archaeon
TCAGGTGTTAGGTCAAGATTCTCCATCAGGTCAAGGAAACAAATTCCAATGCAACCGTCCACATTAAGAATCAAGTTATTCCTCTTCTGTGTAGTCAACTTCTCGACCTCAAGAGCATAGTCTAGGTATGGATGCTTCGGGAAGTTCTCATTTACGAACTTCTTCAGAAGCGTAACGCGGATATCCGGATTCTGAACGGACTTGATTCTATGACCGATTCCTGGGATGTTAATCCCTACAACGTCCTTCATGTAGTTAATGAAGTCCGGTGGATGCTTTCCGGAATCCAGAGCCATTTTGAAATACTTGGCAGCATCGGAGATAGCACCGCCGAATCTTGGGCCTATCGTTAATATGCCACTCGCTAGTGACGACATCAAATCCTTTCCAGCTCGCGCTGTCACAATGGCGTTGTGAGCGCCCGATACAGCCGGTCCGTGGTCCGCAGTCAACTTCAGCACTAGTTCGATGTACTTTGCGGCAAACGGAGGTAACTCCTTCTTCAGCCAGAGTAATCCAACCACGTATCCAAGGGAGAGTTCTTCACTGATTATCTTGTCAATCGGAACTCCATTGTACGTGAGGATGTCACCCCTCTCGTTAGATATGGTGACTACCACGTCTGTCGGCCTTCGAACAATCCCTTGAGCTGAAGCTTTGCCATAGTCCTGAGGAATCTGTGGGGGCTCAAAGTCCTCCAAGGGCTCTATCTTCCCTTCAGCCTTCAATTTCTCAAAGGTTTCGCGTATCTTGTCACCGAGAGTGTCGTATGATTCGGGGACAATGATACCTGCTTCAGCAAGTGCTTTGTTCTTTGCATCTGCTGTTTCCAAGTCACTTCCGGCCATTGCGCCAGCGTGACCGAATTGAACACCTGCTGGAAATATCTTTGAAGAGGTGCCTGTCACCCACATCACGATGGGCTTCTTGATACGGCCATCTTTCACGGCATCCACAATCGAGTACTCATCCATCCCTCCAATTTCACCCAAACAGACAATCAACTTCACCTGCGGATTAGCCTCATATCGAAGGATGTGGTCGATGAGCAAAGATCCAGCGTACCGATCTCCACCAATTGCAATACCCTCCAGTATTCCGTCGGTGTTTTGAGATATCATGAAATTCATTTCATTGCTCATCCCACCGGACTTAGATACAAAACCCACGCTGCCTGGTCGGTAGAGCTTTGACTTGACGATATTCTCTATGGTGCCTGCTGTATTAGCAATCTTGAAGGCGCCTGCTCGAATTCCACCAACAGTGGCCGGTCCGATGATTATCTTGTTCTTCTCTTTTGCAAGCTTGATGAGCTCACGGCTCTGTCGCTCTGGTATTCCTTCAGCAATTATGACCAAGACCCGAATGCTATCAGTTTCCAAAGCCTCTTTCGATGTTGGGTATGATGATCGGAACGATGAAAAGTTGATTAGGACATCTGCTGTAGCGTGATTCTTTGCGGCAAGCTCCAGCGTCTTGTAGATAGGTACAACAATCTCCTTGCCACCCCAGAAAACCTTGTGGTATCCGATTGCCCCTGCTTGAGTGGGCCGGATTATCGCAGCAACACTCGGCGTTTTCCGCTTGCTGACAAAGTCAAAGTCCAGCATTCTCTGGATTGCGTTTCGCTGGAATCCATAAACAATCGCTTGGGAATCTTTATTGAATAATTCATAGTCTTCCATTCTCGCATCACTCCTTCAGTGCCAAAGGCACGATTCGGGTCATTGGAGTGTATCTGTCGTACACTTCGATGGGAATACCCATTTCTTCCCCGACATCTTTCATGAGCTTCAAGCCCTCCTTCTCATTGGGCCCTCCACGGCGTACGTAAATCTTCACGTTTGCTTTCTTCAGCTTGTCAACTGACTTTTTCAGAGCACTCACAATTCCTGTAAAAGTGGCCTTCACGTCTGTGAAGTTGGCGATTCCGCCACCGATTAGAAGGATTTTCGGACGTCCCTCTGGATCCGGCTTCTCTGTCATGAGATCGATAAGTGTCTGGGCGTACAACTCAGTGTGCTCGCGACTGGGGTTCCCACTGTACTCTCCATAGTTCGCCAGTTCAGCACCAAATCCCAAGTCCACGATGGTGTCTGCGTAGACAACGCTTGCACCACCTCCGGCGACCATAGTCCAAATTCGCTTGTCGCGATTGAGAACCGTTAACTTCAGCGAGGAACCCGTTTGTTCGTCGATGCTTCTGATGTATTCTTCCTCTTTGGAGAACTTCTGACCGAACGAAACTGGAAACTTGATCGGGTTATCGTAGTTGCCCCATGTATCAGAGTGCCTGAACGCCGCTGTATCATCAAGACGAGCTTTGAGGTCCAAAGGAACTACCAACTTATCTTCAGTGACAGCGAAAGGATTGATTTCCATGAATGCGAAGTCCTGGTCAATGTAGACCTGTAGTAACCCCTTGACAAAGGAAACAACAACATCTTCCAGCTCCCCAAGATTTGGCAACTTCTCGGCAAGATTGAACGAGTCGATGTCAGTCCCGATGGGTATCGAAATATGTGACACTTTGTCCCAGTTCTCCTCCACGAAAATACCTCCTTCCAGCGAGAAATGGATGATGTCATTATCGCGGTCTGATGTGATGGAAACGTAGAACTCCTTGTCATGGGGAATGAAGGGCTCGACTAGGAACCTGTTCAGAGTCCCTTTCGTTTCACCAACGACCATCTCCTTGCCCATCTTCTCTTTGATGAATGACTTAAGGTCAGCCAAGCTTGCATCGAGCAGCAGTAGATTCGCTTTTCCTCTCTTTCCGAATAGCTGGTCTGGTTTTGCAGCCAGCTTGTCAGTTTTCAGCCACGGATTTTCTTTCACAAGCTCCTCCCATTTGGTTTCAGGAGTTATTACAGCTAGCTTCCCGTGGTAGTTGAACTCGGGGAAGTATTTCACCAGTTCTCCAGCAATCAGTTTCTTTGCCGAATACTCATTAATTGATTTTTGTGCCAATCTAGACTCCTCCTTCTTTTGTGTAGTTGAGAAGACCTCCGGCCAACATAATCTTCCTTTCACGCTCGGAGAGCTCATAGGTGACAGGAATATCGATATTCTTCGTCGTGTTCCGAATTACTAACGAATTCTCTCCCTTTTCCAGGGTTGTGCGAATGCTTGCTATCTCCAGTGAATCTCCAGCGTCAATCTTGTCGAAACCGTCGGAGTCTACGAACTCAACCGGAAGGATTCCAACGTTGACCAAATTCGCTTTGTGAATGCGGGCAAATGACTTCACCGCGACCACCCTGATTCCGAGATACATTGGTGCGAGTGCAGCATGTTCGCGGCTTGACCCTTGACCGTAGTTTTCGCCAGCAATGATGATTCCTCCACCTGTTTCCTTGGACTCAAGTGCTCTCGTTGCAAATGTCGCATCCACCTGTGAAAAAACAAACTCGCTTATTTTGGGTAGGTTTGATCGCAGTGGGAGAATTTTGGCTCCTGCTGGCATGATGTGATCAGTTGTAATGTCGTCTTCGACTTTGATTAGGGCATTCAACTTAGGCAGCTTCTCAGGAAGGGGTATAGCTTCCGGAAGCGATTGAATGTTCGGCCCACGTATGATTTCGACGTCTTCAGGGCGACTGGAAGGTTTGAGAAGCATTGAATCATCAATGTCGATGGAGCTTGGCATCTCGATTTTCGGATACGCACCCAGCTTCCTCGGGTCCGTTATCTTCCCGTAGATTGCCGCCGCCACAGCAACCTCTGGACTGACGAGATAAGCTTCTGAATCTATTGTACCGCTACGGCCCCGGAAGTTGCGATTGAATGTTCTAATTGAAACACTTCCTGATGGTGGTGCAAATCCCATGCCAATGCATGGACCGCAACCGCTCTCTAGGATTCTGCCTCCACTTGAAATTATATCAGCCAGCATTCCTTTCTCAGCTAAGTAATGCAACACCTGCCTAGATCCCGGCGATATTCCTAGGGTCGTTGCGGAATGGACTGTCTTGCCCTTGAGAAGGGCTGCAACCATTGCCATGTCCTTGATTGACGAGTTGGTACACGAACCAATGGCTACTTGGTCCACTGATTTGCCTTCAAGCTCTGAAAGCGGTACAACATTCCCTGGGGAATGGGGCTTGGCTATCATAGGCTCCAGCTTGTTGAGGTCAATCTCAATCACCTCATCAAAATCTTCTTCCTGCCCGGCTGGAATGCTGACCCAATCGTCTTCTCGTTTCTGAAGTTTAAAGAACTCCTTCGTAATCTCATCTGATGGAAAAATTGAGGTTGTCGCACCAGTTTCAGTGCCCATATTGGTAATGGTGGCTCGCTCAGTAACTGATAACGACTTCAGTCCAGGGCCAAAGTACTCCAAGACATAGCCCCTTCCACCTTTCACACCGATTCTTCTTAGCACCTCAAGTATGATGTCCTTTGCTGACACGAAGTCGCGAAGTTTGCCGATTAATTTTATTCCCATAATCTTAGGGACTGTTATGTAGAACAACCCACCCCCCATCGCAACGGCCACATCAAGTCCACCCGCGCCTATGGAAATCATTCCCACTCCACCTGAAGTTGGAGTATGGGAATCAGAACCAATGAGAGTTGCTCCTGGCTTGGAGAACCTTTCAAGGAATACTTGATGGCAAATGCCATTTCCCGGTCTTGAGAAGATTATACCGTACTTAGCTGCAACTGACTGCAAGTACAAGTGATCATCAGCGTTCTTGAAATCAGATTGAAGCATATTGTGATCGACAACCGAAACGGAGAGTTCCGTCTTCACCTTGTCGAGACCCATCGCCTCGAATTGCAGGTACGCCATTGTACCTGTAGCGTCTTGGGTCAGAGTACGATCTATCCTGATTCCAATCGCATTGCCTGGGATGAGCTTGGAATCGCCCACTTCAACGTGTTTTGCAAGAATGCTTTTAGCCACCGACACCATTGTGAGATTCACCTTCTGTTTTACGACAAAAATGTCCTCAGATTTGCTTGCATCGGACAAGAACGCCCATAAAATAGTGTCGTTTCGCACGCCCAATGAACGACAGCTGACTCCTCTTTCCAGTCCTAGTCAAGCTCACTACGGCCATAGAAGAGTTCCCCAAGCCTCTTCATTGCGTCACGGACACATTCCTTCTTGCCGCTCACCTGCAAGTGTCTATCACCATCGAGTGATATCAATACACAAGAGTCCTCCGCAAGCTCTGAAATTATCTCCACTGGAATCTCGTCAGGCAACCTGATTCGGAAAAAGCTAACATCCTTTTCTCTGGGCAAATCAGAGATAGGCGTCGGTGGGTCCTCTGGCGCTATTTCTCCCCGTCCGTGAATGGCATCATCGAATCTTGCTTCCCACGCCTGTCTATATTGAACGCCATCCTTCTCTTCCGCCCAGACCATCAAGGTTTCTCGAAGTCCCTGGACCTTAATCTCAATCTCATGCTGAAGATCAACATCGCACTGCTCAGGTTGCTTGATTTCATTACCGAATGACCTCAGGTACTCGATGACCATCTTGCTATTCCT
>JAGLUV010000031.1 GCA_023134215.1 Candidatus Thorarchaeota archaeon
CTTCATCTTCCTGTTGAGTAAGCGCCAGGAAGACTTCCTCCAAAGTCGCCCCCTCTTCTTGAGACTGTTTTCTAAGCTCGTTAAGTGTGCCATCTCCAACGAGAACTCCGTTGGCAATTATCCCTACACGGTCACAGAGACCTTGAGCAACCTCCATCACATGAGTGCTAAGAAGAATAGTGCCTCCAGTGTCAGTGTGAATCCTGAGGATATTCTTCATGATTCTTGAGGTACGCACGTCAAGTCCCGAGAACGGTTCGTCCAATATCAGCAATCTGGGGGCATGAAGCAAAGCCGCTATAAGCATTGTTTTTTGTTTGTTTCCGTGTGAAAGCGTTACTATCATTGAATCGTAGTAGTCTTTGAAATTGAATGCTTTAACCATTCCACGTACGCGCTTGCTTGTCTTTTCTCGTGACAGACTACGGACCGAGGTAATGAAATTAAACAACTCTCTGGGTGTGAGTGAATCGTACAGCTGCTCTTCCTCGGGAACATAACCAACAAGATTCTTGACTCCAATTGGATCATCTTGGGGGTCGATATCGAAAACTGTAGCAAACCCAGAGTCCGGGTCAAGAAGTCCCATTAGAACCTTGATTGTCGTTGTCTTGCCTGCACCATTTGGGCCAAGTAGTCCGTAAATCTCACCTTCACGAATCTCAAACGACACATCGTTGACAGCCACGAGATTTCCGAATGACTTCACAACACTGTTTACACTAACAATTGCCAAAGACTGCACATCTCCTCAGTATCCCATCCGCTTGCACGACTAGTCTACGCTTATCTGATTAGTCTACCTGAGAATATAAAACCTAACACCAAGGCGGTGGCGTGAAGAGAACCCATCATCACAAGAATCCAAACTAGGTCTTTCTTTTTTGGATTTCGTCCTGCATTTCCTTAAGCTGGTTGAGTGCATCGAGGGGTGTGGTTCTCTCCAGTTCCATATGCTTTATCTGCTCAACAATGGGGTCATCGATTGTAAGGGCTTCAAGAGACGTCTGCAAGGTTTCTATGGGTTCATCGGAAACATCCCCGAGGTCAACGATATTCTCTTTTTCGAGCCTGATTAATAGCTGTTTGGCTCTTTTGACAACTGCGTCAGGCACTCCTGCAAGGGATGCGACATGCACACCGTAGGACTTGTCAGTTCCACCAGGAACAACCTTGTGCAGAAAGACAATCGTGTCTCCGGATTCCTTGGCTAGGGTGTGGACGTTCTTGACACCATGATACATGCTCGCCATTGATGTAAGGTGATGGAAGTGCGTAGCGAACAATGTTCGAGTTCTCATCAGAACAATCTGTTCAGCTACGGCCCAAGCTAACGCCATGCCATCGAAAGTCGAAGTTCCTCTACCTATCTCGTCCAGAATGACGAGGCTTCGATCTGTGGCACTATTGAGGATATTCGCGGTTTCAATCATCTCCACCATGAAAGTGCTCTGCCTAGCTGTTAAGTCATCGAACGCGCCGACTCTGGTGAATATTCTGTCAACCAGTCCTACCTCAGCTTCCTTAGCAGGAACAACGGAGCCCATCTGAGCCATCAGCTCGATCTGTGCTGCCTGTCGCATGTACGTGCTCTTACCTGCCATGTTCGGACCAGTTACAATA
>JAGLUV010000032.1 GCA_023134215.1 Candidatus Thorarchaeota archaeon
GTGTGGCCCCCATCACTCTGGAGAGTGCAACTTACGCCTGGTTAAGCCTGATTGGCATGGCGGACACCGAGCTATTCGCAATCATTGTTTTCTTGGGAGATGCGTTAATGGCCCTCTGCATATTGATTGGGGCCATTTTGTATTTCACCCCTACATCAAACGACCTTAAGAAAAGAGGGCAGTCACTGATAGTTCGAGCCTTGATATTGGCTCCAGTTCTTGTGTTCTTTCATTTATCGCCATGGCTCTGAAGAAATGTAACTTGCAGTACGTAACTCTTAATACATCACATCTTCTACGAGCTCCAAAGGGGCTATTTGGCCTCTGTTGGTGTTTCCTCCGATGACAAAGGAGTCTTCAATTGTCTACCGCACTGTTTCAGACGTACGTGGTCCTCTCCTAATTGTAGAGCACATACACAACGTCGGATACAACGAGGTAGTCACGATTAGATCTCCAAGCGGAGAGATGCTGACAGGGACAGTCCTTGAAACTGGTCGTGGAAAGGCAATCATCCAAGTATTCGAAGGAACCCGTGGTCTTGATGCAGATAAAACTGCCATACGATTCACTGGTGATACATTGAAACTGCCGGTTTCAACGGAGATTCTCGGGCGTGTTCTGGATGGCTCTGGAAACCCTCTTGACAAAGGCCCGCCGCTCACGGCTCAGGACCACCGGGACATTAACGGTTCCCCAATCAATCCATATGCGAGACAGTACCCCCGGCAACCGATTCAGACTGGATTGTCAGTCATTGATGGACTCAACACTCTAGTCAGGGGTCAAAAGCTTCCCATTTTCTCTGGCTCCGGTCTACCACACAACCGGATTGCTTCACAGATTGTTAGACAGGCGGAGATTCCTGGAGAAGAGAGTGATTTTGCCATCGTATTTGCGGCAATGGGCATCACCGCGACTGAGGCCCAATTCTTCATGAACTCCTTTGAGGAAACTGGTGCACTCGAACATACTGCACTCTTCCTTAATCTCGCAAATGACCCTGCAATTGAGAGAATCATAACGCCACGTGCTGCACTGACTGCAGCAGAATTTCTGGCCTATGAATCAGATTTGCACGTTCTCGTAATTCTTACGGACATGACTAACTACGCGGAAGCTCTCCGCGAGATAAGCGCAGCGAGGTCTGAGGTTCCTGGCCGACGTGGCTACCCTGGTTATCTCTACACGGATCTCAGCATGATATACGAGAGAGCCGGGCGGATTAGGGGCAGAAAAGGAACAGTCACTCAGATGCCAATCCTATCAATGCCACAGGATGATATGACTCATCCAATCCCCGACCTTAGCGGGTACATCACTGAAGGACAGATGATTGTTGCCCGTGACCTCCATAGACGAGGCATCTATCCACCAATTGATCCGGGACCATCACTAAGCCGCCTGATGAAGGAAGGGATTGGCGAGGGCATGACGCGCTTTGATCATAAGGAGATTCAAGCACAGCTCTACTATGGATACTCTGAAGGAAGGGATTTTCGAGACCTCGTTGCTGTAGTAGGCGCTGAGGCTCTCACAGACCGAGATCAGAAGTACCTTGCATTCGCAGACAGATTCGAGCAAGAGTTCATCAATCAAGGTGATCACGAGAATCGATCCTTTGAGGAAACCCTTGACCTTGGATGGAATCTTCTGAGTGAATTTCCCGATAGAGAACTGAAGAGATGCGATACTAAGACGATAGATTGGGCACGGAAGCGGGGCGTATACTCATACCTGTAAGTTTCTACGACTGCTAGCCCCACCGGAGAGAATTCTGAATAGTAGATTCCCGGAAGCAAGTCCTTGTGATGGCGGATTGGCGCCCCAAAGCGTCCCAAGCATAGTCTATGCAGTAGAGTCGTGAAGGCATGATTCAAACAGGTATCAGTCAAATCACGCTCATGAGTTCATGTGGTTCTGCTAAACCACCAAGAAGAAGTGTAAGTTACTCACTGGTTCCAAAATGCAGATAATGGTCCGTTTCCTTCTTTGTTCCGAAACTTCTAAGGCCCTGCGCCTTTAGTTGGGACTTGAATTTTCGCGCTTCTTTTGTATTAATCTCGCCGCGTTTCAGCATGTAGTTGATAATCTCAACTGCTTGATCCATCGTATCGCATCGCCGTATGTAGTCCGCTACGTCTGGCAGAAATCTCTCAGCAGAAGGCGTTTCGGTTTTCTCTGACATTGCACGGACTCCGTCGATTTCAACCTTGGCAGTTCCTGATTCCAGCTCCTTGTTTAGTGCTGGATATGCGGTTCGGAATTCATCATCATTAGGCAATGATCTTCACCAGTTTGCCAATCCCGCTACCAGGAACGGTGCATTCCATAGATGAATTCGAAAAACGCCTTATAGACCTTAGCTTGAGGGACTCCTCATCTTTGCTTTCTTATTATTGACCACGGAAGAGCTCCTTGAAGTCGCTGAACATCATTCGCCAATGAGAAGAACGGGATGTTTGCTTCCTTTTCGGCGCGTCTCCACCCGCTGAGTCCATCATACGACGCAGCTCTGCGAATAACTTTCCCGATGGACCTATCTCCCAGTGACAGTGCAGCCTGAATGCGTGCGTTTCTTGGATCAAATGACTCCACATTTACTCGAGGCACATTTCGCAGGCCCTTCTCAACCGCCTTAATCTTGTGACGAATGACCTCTATGGGCGGTTGCGCATTGCGTTGAAGTCGTGTTTGGGCTTTTGGTATAAACGGGTTGACACCTACTGAGATACGCAGATGTTTTCCGCTGGATAGGCGTTTCACCATCTCTGGAATTGCCTTAACATCTTCATCGGTTTCTCCAGGCAGACCTACAATGAAGTAGAGCTTAATCGCCTTGTAACCCGCGTGCGCCGCCAGACTCACAGCATTCTCAATGGCATCATCACTCAGTCCCTTGCCCATGGCAGACCGCAAGCTCTCCGACCCCGTTTCAGGAGCAATCGTAAGCGTTCGCTGTCCGCCGGCGACCAAAGAGGCCAGCAACCCTTCAGTGACGATGTCCGCTCTTAATGATGGAGCCGACATCTGGAGGTTCTGCGTTACAATCCAGTCGGCAAGGTCCTCCAGCTCCTTGAGGTCGCCAATAGAGGATGCTATCAGAGCGATTTTACGCACTGGAGTTTCCTGCAGCCCAATCTCAATAATCTCCTTCAGACGACCAACGCTTCTGACCCTTCTGGGCTGACAGATGTGACCGACCAGGCAGAATTTGCATGAGTGACCGCATCCCCGTGCCACCTCCAGAAGAAAGGATTTGCCGAATACAGGTTCAAGTTTGGCGCCAACGGGGACATCTGGAACGATCTGTGCAGTCGGATGAAAAACTGAATCAATATCCTTCATTATGAGCCTAGTCACAGAAGAGGGATTAGCAGCTGGAACGTAGATGCCTTTCAGAAGAGCAATCTTCTCCAAAGCATCCTCCCTTGAAACAGATTCCCGTACGATATCGATTATATCATGTAGTACGAGGTCTCCCTCACCAATGACGAAGGCGTCTACGAAGTCAACGTAAGGCTCAGGATTTGAACTGACAACAGGCCCTCCCGTGAGCACGATGGGATGTTTGTCCTCTCTATTCCTTGCCAAGACTGGAACACCTCCAAGGTCGAGCATCTGGATCATACCAAGGATGTTTTCCTCGTAGCTGAGGGAAAAGCCCACAATGTGATTGTCATGTAGAGGACGTGCAGTTTCTACTGAACGGCCCGGTGATGGAACATCGTACCTGAAGTAGCGTTCGCAAGAAGTATCTTCACGGGCGTTCAGCATAGAGTAGAATATGTGAGTGGCAAGTCCAGTCATCCCCGCCCTGTATGTTGAAGGATAACAGTAACCAAAGAGAACGTCCACCTTTCTGACGTCCTTTATGACCGCATTGAACTCCCTTAAACGGGCTGTGGGCACGGTCTTCCCCTCATTCCTGAGGCACGTCGACTACCGTTCTGGGTTGGTCAGTCAGCACCATTTTTCCCGGTTCAACATCCTTATCCACAATAACGCCTACTCCTGTGCGCGAGCTTTGGTGTAAAACAATTCCCGGTGCAATCAGCGTGCCTATCCCGGTCTTGACTTTGTCACCAATGACTGCACCCATCTTTCGTCGTCCCGAATCGATTCTCTTACCCTTGACAGAAACTTTCACAGTCTTGTTGTCGTGTCTTAGATTCGCCGTTATTGTTCCTGCACCGAAATTCACCTTGCGACCTATCACTGAGTCGCCCACGTACGAGAGGTGACCGACATTGGTGCCATCCATGATTATGCTATTCTTGATCTCGACTGCATTTCCAATCTTGACTTGTTTGCCCACTGAAGTGTGTGCACGTAGGTAGCAATTCGGTCCGATAGTTGAACCTTCACCTATGTAGACAGGGCCTTCAATGTAAGCTCCGCTTCTAATGGTGGCCCCTGTTTCAACAAAGACCTCTCCCTTTAGCACTGCGCCCTCCTCAACATCCCCTGAGATATACCCAGTCGCATCATTCAGAATCAGCCTGTTGGCTTCAAGCAGGTCCCAAGGCTTACCAACATCCATCCACCACGACGGGAGCTCATACGC
>JAGLUV010000033.1 GCA_023134215.1 Candidatus Thorarchaeota archaeon
AGGTAAGCCAATAGCATGCCACAAGTGCGGAGGTTATCTCCTTAGTGTGGACCAAATAGAGGATGATCCCAAGGTTGGCAAACATTTTGTATGCGCTTTCTGTGGCACGCTTAATGTGATTGAAGGTGAAGTGATTGTTGCAGGTCATGATACTGACTTCGTGGTGATTCCACCACCTGACAAGACTGGAACTACAACCGACATGATAGCACCTGGTGGTCGATCATTTCTGGCACTGATTGACGTTTCAGGCTCGATGGCAGGTGCGAATCTTGCGGCAGTCAAACGAAGCCTAAATACTTCAATTGACAGTCTGGCTGCCAATTCCCCGGACACTCTTTTTGGACTGATTGAGTTCGAGAGCACGGTATTATCTCGAAACATGGAAACCGGAGAGGCAATTGAGTTACCGGTGAACTCCTTCCACAGTCTGGACATGATTATGGATAATGCCAAGAAACTGTTGGATCGCATAAAGATGGTGCCTGTGGGCAAGAACTCTGCAAAGCTCAAGAAGCATGTCACAGCACTTCGAGACCAAGGTGGAACCGCACTGGGACCGGCTGTGGGAATGGCCTACGTCTTGGCGAAACATCGCAATGTTGACAGAGTTGTTCTCTTGACTGATGGTCTTGCGAATGAAGGAATTGGCGCGCTTGAGGGCTATCAGGTCACTCCCGCAAACAAGTACTACGAGAACATGGGTCATATGTATCGAGAGATTGGCA
Organism: Candidatus Thorarchaeota archaeon; assembly: GCA_023134215.1. Lineage (GTDB taxonomy): Archaea > Asgardarchaeota > Thorarchaeia > Thorarchaeales > Thorarchaeaceae > WTCK01. The sequence goes on from JAGLUV010000033.1 coordinate 729, forward strand.
CAGCCCTAGATGTCGTGGGCATTGCATCCAGTTCAGGAATGGAACTAAAGACACTTGGTCTTCTTCCTGAGGCCACAGGCGGTCAAATGTACTACGTGAAACCGAATGAACTCGATAGAAGTCTTTCCGCTCTAGCTGGCGCTTCACTCCTTGGTCGCGATGTTGAAGTCAAGCTAATCACTCCGCTTGGTGTCAAGCTCAAGGATGCGTCCGGCGTTTCAAGAGCAGTAATCGAAGACTTCCAAAAGAGGAGTGAGGGCAAGATTGGCGTGGTTGGTGAGAATCACGAACTCTACTTCCAAGTAGAGCCTGAGGGTGAACTCAAGGTCGATGAGATTCCAATGCAAGTCCAAGTGACTTACACAGATGAAGCGGGAGCAAGACGTGTGCGAGCTGTGACGACCAAGCTGAAGGTCGCCAAGAAGGAGGCCGAGCTATTCGAAACCCTTGATCCGACCGTTGGAGCCACCTTTGTCACTCAGAAAGCTGGTGAAGATGCATTCCGTGGTGACAGAGCTAGGGGTAAGAGCCGCATCACTTCATTTCGATCCGCATTGAAGAAGAGATCTGGAACCGCGTCCAAAGCTGTTCAGTTAAAGCTCAATAAGGTCGAGTCCGCGCTGGCGTCCGAGGAAGCCGAGATGGAGCGTCAAGAGATGACGATGAAAGCGGTTTCTGAAGCAGCTCCCTCAGCTGCAGCGGACGAGGTGTCAACTATGAACTTGGCACAGATGAAACGTAGCTCAAAGGACCTCTTTGAGGATGAGGAGTAGTTCCTTTCCTGTGACGGCGTATTGCATCTCCTCGTCACAGGCGTTTCCTCTCTTTCTGAACATCCAGTCTGGTAATATACGGAGTCTTATTTTCCTCTCCGAGGGTCTAAACGAGAGTGCAATTGCGCAAAACGTCGTCATAACGCAGAGCACATCATCACAACTCTCAAATAGCAAACTGCGGCGTAGAGAGTGCAAAAAGGACAACTCCAGCGAGGATTCCATAGTTTGATAACCCAAGAGAAACTGCAATCGATTCTTTCCAAGCTGAAGGCCCAAGAAGGAATCAGAGGTGTGGTAGTGACAACAATGGAGGGTCTCCCGCTGAGCAGTGACTTGGATGCAGCAACAACTGAGAATGTAGCTGCAATCATAACCTCTCTCGTCGGCAAGGCACTTGATGCCGTGAATGAGATGAAAGAGGGAACACTGTCATTCCTGACTCTCGATACGTCGCAGGGTCAAATCAACATCGCACCGAACGAAAAAGAGGGTTTGATATTAGTAGTCCTAAAATAGAAAGAAGTGAAAGAGGGTAATGGCATGACCGATCCAAAAGGTTTCGACAGGATTCTAACCGAGATAATTCGTCAAGATAAGGGAATCAAGAAGGTGATTCTCGTTGACAGAACAGGACTCACAATAGCAAACGTCAGTAAGCTAAGCTATTACCCCGTCGATGTTGATTCCATCGGTGCGATTGCTAGTGCGGTGTTTGCTGCAAGTGAGGAGCAGGGCAATAACCTTCAGATTGGAACGCTGGAGATAGTCACATCTGAGTTTTCAGAAGGCAAAATATTCGCTTCAGCATGCGGCAAGGGCGTTCTCTGTGTTGTGTCTGAAGCCGAGGTTAACATAGGCTTGATCCGTCTTGTTATGAAGAAGCAGGGCGCACAGTTGGCTGAGGAACTTGACAAGTTCTTGGCAGTAGAGGCATCCGCACCAGCCAAGGATCGCGAGCTTGATGAGGAGGACTTGAAGTCTGCCTTGGCTGAGCTCGAGCGCGTGTAGGAATATCCATACTTCGACATGCATTAAGGGCCAAGGCATCCATCGTGCCACAAAGCCTTTTATGAGACATGAATATTATCCACTTAGCCTCCCAAGGCAGGGCACCCGCCTGGTGAAGTTGAGGCTGACCTAGGCCATTAACGAATCGTTCAAGGTGTTGGAACATTGAGGAAGGACGACAAGGGACGTATACATCTCAAGCTAGTCTTTTACGGACCATCCCTTGGAGGCAAAACAACCGCACTTCGTTGGCTCTACGGAAAAGTTGAGGGCCTGCAAAAGGGAGAATTCACAGCCATCGAAGACGAAACCAATCGCACACTCTTCTTCGACTACGTTCCGATGAGTGCGGGTGGTCGTGTGCTATTTGATGTATTTACAGTCGCAGGCCAGAAGAGACACAGACACCAGCGAAAAGTGGTTCTCCAAGGCACTGACGGCATTTTGTTTGTCGCGGATTCCGCTCCTGACCAGAGGGATGAAAACATGGAGAGCTTTGAGGAGCTCAAACTTTTCCTGGGGAACGCGTTAGGGCGTGAGGTTCCCATAGTGGTCATGCTGAACAAGCGAGACCTACCAAACAGGATGTCCCGTGATGAGATGCTGGATCTCTTGGGACTTGGAGGCAATGTACCAATATACGAAACAATTGCTGTACAGGGCGTGGGAGTTAAAAGAGCGTTTCAAGCAATAGCTCGAGAGGTCATTCTGAAACGCATGTACAAGTAAGGTGACGCAAGATGACTGAAACACGCGGTGACACACTCGAAGGCGTTATAAACGAGCTGCAGGGCAGCATTCCTGAGATTGAAGCTTGTGCAATAGTGAGTGTAGAGGGCCTCCCGATTGTTTCGGCCTTGCCAATGGACGTTGATGAGGCAAAGGTTGCTGCTATGACTGCTGCAATGCTCACTCTCGGTGAGAAGGCCGCGATTGAGCTTGGAAAAGGAACCCTTGAGCAGGTCAATGTTAAAGGTGTAGATGGATGGCTGCTAGTCGTTTCAGCAGGATTGAATGCATGCCTGACTGTATCGACCACAGCCAATGCGAAGCTCGGACTCATCTTTCTCGACATGAAACGCGCAGCTGACAAGATTGCGACCATGATATAGTACTAGTACATATAATTCTCCAGCACCAAGCTAATTAGAGCATCCAGACAAAAGTCATACAGCGGAGTGATTATCCAATTGAATTTCGTCGGCCCCGTGTACAGGCTCTATGAGTACTTTCTTTATCGGCAATTGAAAAAAGAGAATGCTCCACGACACGTCGGGATTATACTAGATGGTAATCGTCGCTATGCCCGGCAGCACGGGTATGATGTTCCGTGGCTTGGTCATCACAAGGGCGGACAGAAAGTCATGGAAGTCCTAAAGATTCTCTGGGAGGCTGGAGTCAAGGTATGCACGCTTTATGCATTCTCTGTGGAAAACTTTGAGAGGAATGCTGACGAAGTCGATGAAATCATGCGTGTTCTGAAGGAGAAGTTCGCAGAGGTTGTTGATAATCCGGATATCCAACGCTACAAGGTACGAATCAGAGCAATTGGAAGGATGGACCTTCTTCCCGAGGATCTGCAGGTAGTGATCACGGAAGCCGAAGATAGGACCAAAGACTTCAGTGACTACACGCTCAACGTTGCAGTTGGCTACTCCGGAAGGGCAGAGCTTGTCGATGCAGTCAAGGCTATCGGTGAGAAAATCGGGCAAGGTGAGATGAGTATCTCCGATATTAACGAGGATCTCATTGAGAGTCATCTTTACACAAATGGCATTCCTGACCCCGATTTAATCATTAGAACTTCTGGTGAGGAACGACTATCCGGATTCCTCTTGTGGCAGTCAGCCTATTCGGAATTGTACTTCGCCCAGGTGTACTGGCCTGCAGTAAGACGGATAGACATCTGGCGTGCTCTGCGATCTTATGAACGCAGGTCAAGAAGATATGGTAAGTGACACGTACAGTTCTCCTCAGTTACCCGCTGGTCTTACAAGGTTTCATTTAATCAAGACCATAGTGAGTGGCCAGTGCACACTAGACTCAGCACGATGCACGCATCGATAGGAGAATGTGGAGTCTTGACTAGGAAACCAGTCGACGTCTATCGCGGCCTGATTATGGTTCGTTTCGATCGTGAAACACCCCCACGCATGGAAGCTGTTATTGGGCGGTTCTCGGATCAGGAGCTTGCTGGTGAGAGGCTCTCCACACATCTCACGAGATTCTTGGGTTTATGGTCCAGACTCGCAGCCTATCTTGACTCACGAGAGGTGGCTGGTCTTGAGGATCTCACAATGTCTGTCGATGTTCTTGACTACTTCACGTCAACAACCAAGTGGTGGACAATGACTCGAGAGAAGCCATGGCTCATTATGAGACCGCCCTCACGCGACCCTCGAGAGTTCATGAAATCGATTGATTCCCTTCAAGTCGATGCTCCCACTCTAGGTAGAATATCTGGTGCCACAGATAAACTCCTCAGCTTCCTCGAAGAACACAATTTGGCTAACGCAAATGCGCGTTCAGAGTTATGCGCAACCATCAGATCCACGTGGACACTCTTGAGCGCGTTTATGTGCAAAAGTCAGGGACGGAACATCACCATTGAAGCGGATTTCGAGGTCGCTTATGATATTGTTCGCGTTCTTCTATTCTACATATCATTGAATGATTTTAGAGCTCTTACGGCCGTCAGAACCCTGGCAACCAATCCAAAGCTTCCAGCGGCAGCTAGGATTGGGTTTTCACCTGGATTCGAGCATCAGTTAGATTCCTCAGTGGCTGCACGCTTGGAACGTCTGCATGGGGGTCGTTTGGCACCATTACTGCTGTCCGCACCAGGTTCGTCACGAACGATTCTGACCAATTCATTGAGGCTTCTCGGTCAACTTCAGGCGGCTGACATGGGTTTGACTCGCATCGACGAAGAACACTATGACTCGATTATAATGGGGGCAATTGGAACGCTTGAGAGAACCGGGGTTTCTCCTACACTACTTGGTGATGAGAGAGCTGCCCTTAACCTCTTCAATAGACTCAGGCCAGAAGAGGGGATTCCTGAGCTACTCAATCTAATGATTCGTAGGCTTGAAGGACTCATTGTAGACTCAACTGGCAACAGAGACTTCTTACTTCAGTATGCTCGGCTGGTTCCGCGGCTTGTTGCCCTCCTGCTTCTTCTAGCAAGTGGCACTAAAACATCATCGGAGTATGGATTGCAGGATGCTGATCTCAAGAGAGGTCTGATACTGTTCAACGCATTACTCGAAGATTAGAGAATCTATTCTTTTCCGCTCTCAATGATGATACGGGCGTCAACCACGAGTGCACCTTTACCATTCTCGTAGACAAAAGTGGGGTTGCAGTCCAACTCTATGATTTCCGGATTCTGTTCTACCATCTTGGAAACCTTTAGGATTACGTCTACGAGCGCATCAACATCGCGTGGTGACTCGCCTCGTACTCCATCTAGGATTTTTGCTGCTTTTATCTCACTTACCATCTCACGAGCATCAATCTCGGTCATCGGAATGAGCCTGAATGTGACATCTTTTAGAACTTCCACGAATATGCCTCCAAGCCCGAACATCAGAGCATGACCAAATTGGGGGTCGCGCGTCACTCCGACTATGACCTCTGTTCCCATGTCCGCGAAATCCGAGATGAAGACTCCACGACTTAGGTCCACATCAACGCCTTCCTTCTTCCCGTAATTCTTTGCGTTCTTCATTATCTCTTGGTAAGCCTCTCTCACTTGTGCTTCATCCTTGAGATTGATCTTTACGCCACCCGCATCTGACTTGTGTAGAATATCCTTCGACAGAATCTTCAAGACAACTGGGAATCCTATCACCTTTGCCCTCTTTGCGGCTTCATCTTCTGTGGCCGCAGTGTCGTATGGTGGGATTGGTATTCCGTACTCCTTCATTATGTCCTTTGCTTCATGTTCTAGAACAAAGGTTCTACCCTCGGCAAGGGCAGTCTTGAATATCTTCTTGGCGACTTTCATCTCTCTATCAGGCCTCGGACTCTTGATTTGCTAACTCCACTCCTATTTAAAATTCTTCAGCATCGACTGTTCTCATGAACTCACTTCCACGCTTGGTCTCTCGATACATGGTTAGGATTCTTGCGGTTAATGTCACCTCCCTGCCAGTTGATTATCATGTGTTTGCTCTTGGGCCCCATCATAATCCTAATAGCAGGTGCCTTGCAGTTTGACTAGAGGTTGAACATTGGTCTTCAAAATACTCGACGATGGTCGTAATGTGATGAATGCATCAAATGAGGAATTAGACGACTGGATGAACGATGCATTCGAAAGACGTCTTCGTCGCTTTGGAAGAAGCTTGTTCTGCTACAGCCCTACAGCCTATCCTTACAAAATACCAGAACACACGCAGTCGAGTCCCCACAACTTTGTATCTCTCAGCGTGACTGGAACCTCATGTTCCCTAAATTGTGAACACTGCGACGGAACGCTGCTAACAGGGATGGAACCCACACTCACACCGGAGAATCTCTTCAAGAGATGTACCGATGTTAAGAATCGAGACGGTGAGGGGGTTCTCATCAGTGGCGGCTCGGATTCCAAAGGGCATGTGCCTCTTGACAGATTCACAGAAGCGATTGGTCGGGTCAAATCCGAGCTTGACCTTAAGGTAGTAGTTCACACTGGTCTGGTCAGTCCCAAGACAGCTGAACTTCTGGGAAACGCCGGCATTGACGCAGCCATGCTAGATGTAATCGGGGACGCTGATCTTGCAGAACGTGTGTATCATCTTAAGGATGGCCCTCGGCAAATGGAACGGTCCCTTGAAATTCTGAATGGCCATGGAATACCAACAGTTCCTCATGTGCTGGTTGGGCTGAACTATGGCAAACTAGCTGGCGAGATTGAAGCATTGGATATTATTGCTCAGAATTCACCTGCTGCAGTTGTCATCATCGTCCTCTTCCCAGTCCGAAATACGCCAATGGAGCACATTACTCCACCAACCCCCCGACAGGTCGGCAAAGTGATGACAGTTGCTCGCCTTGGAATGGAGAAGACGCCGGTGTTACTGGGATGCGCTCGGCCCAAAGGCAAACACAAAATCCAATCAGATATGTACGCAATTCGCAGTGGCGCTAACGGAGTGGCCCTCATAAGTCAGGAGGGCGTGGAGGCTGCATATGCAGCTGGTCTTGAGCCAGTCTTTGCGGATGTATGCTGCAGTCTCGCGTACCAACATGTTGCTATTGACGGTGCCGAGTGATCCACCCAGCTAGCTCATACCCGAGGTCGAACATCCACAGTCCCACTGCAGCTGCAAGAAACTGTGGCCACGGTATCGTAAGAAGCAGAACGGATAGCTTGAGAGTTAATCGATATTGGAAGAACTTGAATACTGCCGGGGAAATTTCTTCATCCGTCCAATCATTACCTTTCTCATCAAGCATAGATGCCATGAAAAGCATGAAGAGGATGGATGACCACGCAAGCCAGTCAGTGACCGTAGGAATGCCTCTCATCAGCATTATGAGTGCAATAAAGAAGAACCCAACCGCAAACTGCGGTCTGTTTACTTTTCCTGAGAGAAGCACACCGATTACTATGGCAGCAAGCAGAGCCAAGTCCCACTCCGTTTGTGTCATGAGGTATCCGAATAGAATGCCAGATACTGCGAGAGGTAACCATGCAAATGTGGGTCGCTCCATCTCGTCAAGAAGATCATCACCCAATTTGAGTGAGAAACCCGCGCACAGGTATACAACAAAGTAAAACACCCACTCAAGCATCACAGTCCCTGTCCAGTCAGCTTGTCATCCTGTTCTCAGAAGCCACTTCGAGGTGGCTCCTCTGTCTAACTATGATTCGTCCTTGAGCATTTCTGCTCTCAGTTAGCCAATTTCCATCATCGGAGCCTTGTTAGCGTCCGATGGGATTCTGATAAAGTTAGTGTGGGGACTACAGAAGCTCCAGAGGTGTGCCAATGGCTTGTCCTGGCAGATTCGTGCGGAACTTGGCACGTACAGCGCCACTGTTGCCATGCACATTCAATACCTTGCCTAGAAACTCCTTTCCTGTGGGTGAAATCCACTTGGCTTTCCGACCGATGAGTGCCGCAGCTTCAGGTCTTGTCTTGATGTCATCAAACACCAGAATCACTTGGTTAGGATGTTGCAGGTGCTTGCCTCTCCGATAGCTTACGACAACGCCTCTTCGGCCTTTCAGAACATCTTTTTTGGACATGTGGATTCCTCCCCTAGGGGGGGGTTCGAGGTGACGCCCTAGGGACTTCATATAAGACTTACTGAATGAGCCCAGACTATCTACCTGCAGCCGGGGACCTGAAACCTTCAGATTAGTTCAACGCCGGACCCGACGTTTTCTGCGGTATCGTCCTTCGGTGGTTCACCTGGTTCTCTGACAAGACTAAGGAGGACGTCTCGTGCAGAATAACCCACAGGGTTCGGTTGCTGTGCCACCTCAAATAGAACAAACCAAAGTCTGCCATCTGCATTACGTCCAGCTGTATGAAGTGCTTCCACTATGTCCTTGGCTCTGCCAACGAAGTCATCTGAATTACTAATGTCCGCGGCCATTTTTATGCGGAATTCCACAAGGGTTCTAACCCTCAATGACATCTGTAAGCCACTTATGAGCGAGAGGGTCATTACAAAAATAACAACCCACATCGTATATTCGATGAACGGGAATCCTGTCGTGAATTGGATTACTCCAAGAATGACCAGCAGGAGCAGGGCTTCGAAGAGCAATGATTCCCCCAATGCGTTGCGGAATTCGGTCACTCGCCAGGAGTAGTACTTGGCAAGAGGGCCAGAAGGCTTCCGAAAGTGAGTAAGATCCCGGACGTAAGCATCACGACCCTTGCGAGCCAAAGCAAGCCAAAGAAATTGAAGCGCTAACCCAAACAAGATAATCGAGTAGGTAAGCATTGTCGCTAGAGTCTGCATGAGTCTTTTGCGTTCTTATTTGGGTTTAAGTATGTTGAATGACGACAGATGGCTCGAGTACTTTCGGTGGTCTCTCCCCGTGTATTCGGTACGTACCAACAAATCGCAAGCGGTCGGAAACCTGAACCGTGAAGGGTTGTACATATGTAGTGGACTTAGTTCCGATTTGCGAGTCTAAGTCACGCCCTCCCGGCAACCGACCTAGACTCGCGCTACCCCTTTTTTCCTCAGACACAGAATGACTTATCACTAAACCTCAAAGGTCCCGCATTGGTGATAGTCATGGAGCGGGTCAACCATATCCCTGCGAAGGTTAACATGTCCGTAGATGAACTCGTGCAAGCCATGCTCAAGGCTGGGGTTCTAGGGGCTGGACGCCTTGGAAGAGCTGCAGGAATCGTCAGACGCATGTTCGAGGATTCTGAATACTTCACATTCTTGTCAATGTCAGGTCCCATGGTGCCAGGTGGACTTAGAGCACTCATTTGCCATCTTGTTGATATCGGACATATTGATGCTATTGTGACCAGCGGCGCGAACATAGTCCATGACCTTTTGGAAGCGTACGGTGGAGCACACTATCGAGTGCCGGCAGAGAAGAACGATCAAGAACTGCGTGAAGCAGGGATGGGGCGCATTGCAGATCTTTTCGTGTATGAGAAAGACTTCGAAGTATTCGAGAAGCAAATCTATGGTTTTCTGGATGATCTACCGAAAGACAAGATGACGACATTGTCCCCCAGTGAATTCCTCAAGGAGCTTGGAATGACACTCACAGACGACAAATCAATAATCCGACAAGCGGCAGTCAAAGGTGTACCCATCTTCTCTCCTGGACTCATGGACTCCATGCTTGGTTTCCATATGTACACCTATAGTACGACCAAGGAGTTCACAATGGACTTTGTGAAAGACCTCAGGATATTAGGCTCAATAATCAAAGAGAGTAAGAAGACCGCCGCGATGATGCTTGGTGGTGGGCTCACAAAACACTTCACGATGGGCAGTACTATTCTCAGAGGTGGATTGGACTTGGCTGTTCAAATCACTCTTGACCGTCCTGAAGCGGGTAGCTTGGGCGGTGCCCCTCTAAAGGAAGGAGTGTCATGGCAAAAAGTTCAGACTGATGCAAACTATGAAACTGTGATTGGCGATGCCACTATAGTCTTTCCTCTTCTCATCCTTGGCGCGCTGTCTTGATGTGATTGACATTGAGTTAGGTTAATAGTCCGAACTGCGGGCAAGGACTAAGATCCCTATCAACATGATGAGGGCACCAATGTAGAGATGCTCAAGGTGGAAGGTTCCTATGATTACTGGAGTGAAATCCGGCATCCAGTGAAGCCACTCTGTGCCGGGTACGAAGTCGTGGAGGTCGTCCACAAAGATTCCAAGTCCGATAACGAACATCAACAGTCCCAAGATTTTCTTTCCCGTTCCCAAGGTTTCTCTCTCCCGTATGTGTAATTACGGTTCTCACTATATAGTTGCATGAGTCGTTATGAATCATTCTTCTCAAACAGAAGGCAATGCTTCGACCTGCTTGGATTCAGATTGGTTTGCCGCTCGAAATCTGTATCTTGTCTTCAAAACATAGACTATCAAGTCTAACATCATCAGGACCCACACTGCAAATGCGGGCAGAAATACGAAGTAAACGGCAATTGAAAACAAGGTTTCCGGGGATGGGAGTAATATTGGCTCACCAGGGGTCGGGGGTGGTGGTATGCGCATGATTGCATGTATCAAACCTGCAAGCGTCCATATTGACCACAAGGCTGCTAACTTGAAACATGCCCACGGGCTACCTGCTTTCTGACGTTTCTTGGCTGTCCGTATGTAGTAAATGCCAGCTACAACTGCAAGCAAAACGAATTCGGAAGGGATGCGTATCATGCTACCTCATCCTTGATTGGGGCTCCACATTCATATAGATACATCGTTACACGAAAGGGGGCTTTGTATCTCTCACAGCACTTCCTGATTCCGGGAGTTGAAAGTCAGGCCATAACCCTTTTATTCTCTCCACAAGGCTTTCCGCTGACTCCGGCCACACTAGGCCATAGATGTCTCTCAGGTGGAATAAGATGGGTAAGCGTCCAGGTCAATGCTACAGAGAATGCGACCGCCCTGCGTTTGTGCGGAAAAAATATATTCATCGTAGACCGGCCAGCAGAATAGTCAGCTTTGACATGGGCAATACAGGCGGTGACTTTGAGGTAGTGCTATCGCTCATTGGCCTCGAGAGATGTCAAATTCGACACCAAGCTCTTGAGGCGGCTAGAATCGCCTCGAACCGTTTCATGACCAACGCAACCGGTCGAAACAACTACCATCTTAGAATTCGTGTTAAGCCATTTCATTATCTTCGAGAAAACAAGATGATTTCTGGTGCAGGAGCAGATCGTGTTCAGGACGGTATGCGAAAGGCTTGGGGCAAGGTGATAGGCAGCGCCGCAAGGGTCAAGCCCAATCAGCCACTCATTACCATCCGCACGAACAGGAATCACATCAAGAACGCGATGAAGGCATTGAAGAAGGCAGCACCCAAGTTCCCGACTCCGTGCAAGATTCGTTTCGATGAGATTGATCCAGAGCTGAAGCGCAAACTGGGTTATGGTGGGTAGTAGGTACTGGTTTAACCTGATACTGTTTCTTGAGATTCCGGGTGATTGTTAGATACTCACATTCTTCCCCTTTTCAGTGAGTTCTCTTATCTTACGAATGGTCCCAGTGAGTGTTGCTATCTCACGTCCGGTCATGTAGGACCGCCCGAGTAGATTCCGAAACACCTGCTTAGCGATGGGTTTCCTGAAATCCCTGATTCTTGTTTCATCAACAAGTTCGTCAAAGAAAATGCAGACTTGCTCTCTCTCTTTCCATGTGGCTGCACGAGCGTCAGATGGCAGTCGTGGTTCTTCAGGAGCGTATCTCACGAAGAGCGAGTAGAGTGCAACTGCCACTGCGTGGCTCAGATTCAAGCTATTGTATGATTTGGATGCAGGAATAGTGAAGATAAGGTCGCACATGGACGCCTCTTCGTTTTTCAGTCCAATGGACTCCCTGCCAAACACGAGGGCTACTTGCCCATCCCGCGATATGGGGTCGGGGAGTTCAGGGAGCGGCACCGCCGCCCTGGTCACACTGTGATTGTGGCCTGTTCTTGCTGTTGCTGCCCAAGCTGCATCTATGTCACTCAATGCTGATTTAAGGTCTGGAAAAATCTCTGCAGCCTCAAGAATGTCTACAGCGTGAACCGAGAACATCTGCGCATACTGATCTTGTTTCGGATCCATGCCGACTATTCTCAGGTTTGATACTCCGAAATTGGCCATGACTCTGGAAACAAAGCCCACGTTTCCAGGATTCTCTGGTTCAACAAGAACAATGTGAAGGTTTGGAAACTTGGTCAAAACAACGGCTCCCTTCGGTTGCTTATCTATGCATCAGCTGAAGAACATCCCCGTCCTTCAACGGATAGTTAAGGCCCACCTGTCTTCGCTTAATCTTATCATTATCTCGGATTATGATAGCATTACGAAATCGCTCCACGAAGAGTTCCTTGTGGACCTTCATCGCCGCATCCTCAACTACTGACCCCTCCGGAAGAACAATGGGTTTCATTTCACGTTTCTTGCCTGGTATCTTGGTATATACTCGCAGTATGTCTAGATGTTCGTAGAGCGCCCAGCTCATTCCATCAAGGTTCTCTCCTTTCTCTGCAGAGATAGGGACTATGTCAAATCTCTCACCATACTTATCCTGCAGTTCCTCGAACCTTTCCTCAGAGCCCGGAGTGTCTCCCTTCGTTGCAATCACAAGAGCGCGAACGTATGCGACGCTTGCGTCCATTGCATCCACAAACTGCTGGAATGTGGCCGGCTTCTGCAAACGCACTATGATGTTGGTCACTCTTCGTGCTTCGAGGTACTCATACAGTTCATCTTTGTTGCCTTGGTAGTTCTGCACTCCATATATCATGAGCCCTCCTAATCCGACCCTCTCCACTCGTACAGCAGTCTTCTCTTTGTTAAGTCGTATTCTAGCACGGTTCAGCTCTTCAAGTATAACTTCCATCTGGGTATCTATGTTTCTTGAGAGGTCTATTACAAGAGCAATACAGTCGGTGTTTCTCGCCACACCAAGGGCTTGTCTACCGATGCCTGCTTCATGACTTCCTTCGAAAATGCCTGGTAGCTCAATTAGCTGGATATTGATATCTTCAAGTGTGAGCATTGCAGGTGTTGGGATGGCCGTTGTGAAGGGATAATCTCCCACATCAAACTCAGCGTTCGTGACCGCGTTTATCAATGAAGACTTTCCACAGTTAGTCACGCCGATTAGACAAACTTGACCTGCTCCCTCTTTTCTGATGACTCCCTCTTCCGCTCCTGCACTGCCTTTGCGGGTGCGGTCCTGCTCCTTCCTCTTTTCGACCTCTGCCCTCAATTTGGCAAGCTTCTTCCGATAGTCCCCTCTCATCCGCTCTGCGCCCTTGTGCCTAGGTGCAAGACTGATGAGCTTCTGAAGTTCTA
>JAGLUV010000034.1 GCA_023134215.1 Candidatus Thorarchaeota archaeon
TCGTGGGCCAATCTGTTCAACGATTTGGCCAACACAATGGTGTAAACATTGGAGAATCCGCAGATACGTGCTCTTCTTGAGATCCGAAAGGATTTGGAAGATCAATTGGAAGAGTTCAGAAGTAGAGTTGAAAAGATTGAGGGGATGATTGAAGAGCTCGATTCAGTCATTGGCATGGGCAGCTTCTCCTCAGCTGATGCAGTTCTTGGAGGGAAAGACACCGCGGCCAAAGACACGACTGAGGCTGCGGATGATGTGCCTGAGGCGCCGAATACCATCGTAGTGCTGAATAAAGCTCGCGATCTCGAATTGGGTACAATGGCAGTTGTTGGTCCAGATGTTACGATTCTTCCGACAGAGCATGCGCAATATGATATTAAGCGGGGTGCCTTCGCCCGATTCTTTGTTGAGCGGATTCTGGGACAGTTTCAGAGAGAAGATAGACAGAGAGTTGAGAATGGCGAGCTCGAATGGAGCGAGGCATTTGATTTCGAAGTACAAGCTGAGGATGGCATCCTTCTTCAGTTGGTCATAAGGAATTTCGGTTCAAGCAGTAGACTTGAGGAAATACAGCGAACTCTTCGGTGGGCTCTTGAGAAGACCTATCGTGCGAGATGAGGATTTGGCAATCGCGCGAAAGCAACTCACCTCCGTTTCTTTAGCAAAAGAATATAACCCGACTCAACACTCACCTTCCTTACGGTCCAATTCAGCTTCTTTACGGAGTGCCCGAAACAGTGTCCCGCAGCGATGACGTAAGTCTCATGGTCAATCCACAGATTGTGGTAAACCTTGTCATGGATGCACACGAATTCTTCTCGGAACACAAGGTTGACAATCGATACGAATCAATGGCACTTGATCTTGTAAGGCGATATGTTTCGCAAGAGGGTATGCCGCGTGATGTTGATCCCTTTTTTGGGGCTGCTCTTTTCTTGGTGACACGTCATCCCTGGAGTCATCCGAATCCGCTGACTAAGACGGAGTTCTCAGCGAAGCTCCGGATGAAGGAGTCAAGCCTTGATTGGTACACTGAGAGCATAGTCGAGAAGCTAGGCTTCGCCATTCTATACGACAAAAGTCAGCTGCCATTCTATGTCGATCCTCAGGGGACCATTGCCAGTGTCGTTAACTCTGTTGTGAGAACCAGTGTGGGTGAGGAGGTCGTACGTAGCATTGTTAGAGGCAGTGTAGTTTCTCCCAATGCGCTAGCTGAGCGAATCGTTGACAGTCTCTGCAGTGTTGTGAAGATCATCCCTGCTGCGTTCGAACAGGAATTACATAATCTTGTTCAACGGAAGATTGAGGATGAGAGTAAGCGACTGCTCACCGAATTGGGCGGCCGATCAGCCAACACCTAGGTATTCTCTGGTTGCAATGCCACTTCCTCAACAAACCGTTTACCTGCCACTACTTGGTCGATAGAGTGGATGACTGCACCTGCCTGTTCCAATATCTCCTTGATGACCTCGAAACGGAGGTCGTCCCCCTCGATAGTGATTGCAATCGACTCGGTGCTCTGGTCAACTTCCTTCAATGATATATTCACACCCAAGACAGACTCGTCGGTAGCGACCATCATGGCCAGGTCTGTTAGTCTTGGTGTATGTGGTTTCAAAACGTCAAGAACAATTCTTCTAATTCCAAATGCATGAGGCAATTAGTTTTCTTCCCCGCTAATGACCCTTGGGTCATGATTGTATGTCAAGCCGTTGCTAATGAGTTGTTAAACCTTGCGAAGGCGGTCAACGAGTCATTCGCCTGAACTCGATCGTTCAATAAAGCGCTAAATGGAGTTCAAGGGTGATGAACGCCCGAATGCTTATAATGCAGATGGGAGAATATGCATTCGAGCTTTTTCCAAGGTTCACGCCGGGACCCCTCTCAGGAAGGGACATTGACTTGAAACAGGTGCGACTCACAGATACAACAGGAAACAAGGCGAAGAGTAGGAAAGCCTCTTCAGCCTCTGCTGGTTCTGCTGAACCAACACGTCTTCTTGATTTCGATTTAACAGGTCTAACGAACGAGTCGCTCTGGCCTATCCTTGTTGAAACTGCAAGAAGAAGTCCATTGTATGCGAATCTAACTGGCTACATAAGGGAGGAGATACTACCCAAAGAACCCGAGGTCAGTGTTCGGGAGCTCGCAAGCCGGCTCTCCATCTCAGTGGGCGAAGCACTTGTTATTCTCTATGACATTCATAAGCCAACCTAGTTGGTTCCTTTGATTTTTTATCCGGTAGCATCTTTCTTTTATCCGATTTCATTGTCATCTGTCAATGGACTGACATCAGATGCTCAACCAGAATGAGTTTCGCAATGCCAAATACGCAAAGGCTTTGTCAAATGAAATCCGTCGCCTCAACGACGGTAGGCAGACAAGAATCGTCCACGTTTGTGGGACCCACGAGCATACAATCAGTCATAGCGGAATCAGGTCGCTCTTGCCCCGGGAGATTGACCTCGTAGCCGGCCCTGGATGTCCCGTGTGTGTCAGTGCAGCAGAGGACATTGACATGGCCATTGAACTGGTCCGTAAAGGACACATCATCGTTTCGTTTGGAGATATGATTCGCGTTCCTTCAACCTCATCATCTCTTGGTAAGGAGCGTGAGAGGGGCGGCGATGTACGTATAGTCTATGGCCCAAACGAGGCCGTGGAGATCGCAAGAAATAATCCCGACAAAGAAATAGTGTTCGTAGGTGTGGGCTTTGAAACTACCGCTCCAGCAATGGCCGTAGAACTGCTGAAAGGACCCCCAGAAAACTTCTCCATCCTCACATCATTGAAGCTAGTTCCTCCTGCCATGGAAATTCTGATGAATCAGGATGGATTCAGTGTGAATGGCTTCATCACGCCGGGTCACGTTTCAGTGATAATCGGCACGAATGCCTACGGGCCGATAGCAGAGAAATACAAAGTGCCGTGTGTTGCAGCAGGCTTTGAGCCGCTCGATGTTCTAGAGTCTATCAGAATGATACTCCTGCAGATTGAGGAAGGCCGTACTGAATCAGAGAATGAATACACACGTGTGGTTCGTCCTGAGGGCAATCTTGCTGCACAGAAGGTGTTGGAGGATGCATTCAGAATTGATGCCGCCCCATGGAGGGGTCTTGGTGTTATAGGGAACTCTGGCTATTTTCCACGTGCTGAACTTGCTGCTTATGACGCTCGCGAAAAGTTCGAATTTCCGCCCCTCGATTCAGTGGACATACTTCCGGGATGTATCTGTCATAAAATCGTGATTGGGATAGCAGATCCTAAGGAGTGCCCGCTATTCGGGAAGCGCTGCGTACCCGAGAATCCATATGGTCCTTGCATGGTTGGCTATGAGGGCACTTGCAGAATTAGGCATGAAAGCACATTCGACTAAGTTATTCGTGCATGTTCCCTTTCGAGCTTCCTTAGTTCTTGCTCGGTGTTGATGTTGACGAAAGTATCCAAATTCGGATCAAACATCTTCAACACTTCGGTGGAGATATGCATCACATTATGCAACGCGTCGAGTAGGTCACGCATCCTGTGTTTCTTCTTAGCAATCACTTCGAGTCCGCGACCATATGCGTGTTCTGCGAGATACGTAGCATGTAGGGGTTCTATGTAACCTGAAGGCCATGATGGAACGACTGCGCCATATCCTGGACCAAGCTCCGCGATTGACCGAAGCAGAGGAATGCTTGCCAAAGGTGTGTCGACTGGCAAGAGCATTACGTACTCGGTGGTAGCATACTCGAATGCGGTTACCGCTCCCGTAAGAGCGCTTCTAACACTGTCCTCTGGATCAACGACGATGTTTTCTCCTGTAACCACTTTGCCTATGGTTTCTTTCTGTATTCCGTTGGAAACAACAACAATGATATCTGAGGATAGATGCTTAGCAACGTCAATCATATGAGTCACAAGGGGGCGATCACGGAATTTGGCCATTGCTTTCTCTGATCCAAACCGGCCTGAGGTTCCTCCCGCAAGTATTGCAACAGTTAGAACCTTCTCACTCATGATCGTCATACCCTCTGATAGATGCCAGCTGGTCTGTTCTGCTTCTTGAGGTCACTCGTGAGCAGAGAGATACTCTTCGATCATCGCCGAAATCTGCCCATCTGTATAGTGTTGTGAAGTTATCGCGCCGCTAGGACAGGTGGACGTGCAGGTTCCGCACCCCTTGCACAGAGCGGGGTTAACCTCCGCACGGTCACGGTCATTCATTGCAATGGCATTGTAGGGGCAAATGGAAACACATACTGTGCAACCAGAACACTTGTCCTCATCCACAACGGAGTAGTAAGGCTCGATGCTGATCTTGCCCTTGCCCATAAGTCCCATTGCGCCAGCCGCGGCGGCTTTCGCCTGAGCCACTGTATCCGGGATGTCCTTTGGACCCTGAGCCATTCCCGCTACGAAAACACCGTCATTGAACGAATCCACGGGTCTGAGCTTGGGGTGTGCTTCCATCAGAAAACCATCTGGTGA
>JAGLUV010000035.1 GCA_023134215.1 Candidatus Thorarchaeota archaeon
CCATCAAGACGGAGTTCCTTTATCTTATCCTTGAGTATCTGTTGTCCTGGTTTGGAGCAGACATACTTGTAATCTTCTACGTGTGCCACTCCATCGATATCTTTGACAGCTTCCATAACGCGGTCGATATCCACTACACCCGCAATGTTTGATCCACAATGACAGATGAATACGCCAATTCTTCTCTCGGGCATTCTATTCTCCTCGTGTGCCGCGCATAGTCTTGGGGGCTGTGAGACTCGGCTCTCTCCAGCGTTTTCGAAAGGCCTAATAAAGGATTGCGGGTTGCGGAATGAAACCCCGGCTCGCGATTCCCAAAACCAAATATGTCCTCTTGTCCTGTTTCAAAGAATGCTGGATTTCGAAACTGCGGGGCCTATTGTAGGCGTGCTGGTCGTAGTTGATGTGGCATTGCATATCTACATGGATATGAAAAAGATCCAGGGGAGAGGATTCTCCGCCATGAGAGAGCCCGATGCTGTTGTGCCCAAATCTGCTATGGTGGCAATCGCAGCTTCAACTCTGCTGGCCTTTGCCTTGGTTCTACTGATTCCGATTGCTTGGCTTACCTCGCACGGGTCAGTCCTTGTTCAATCGCTGTTCCCTATTGCTGATAGTCCGGTTCTTCTCTGGTCAGGAGGACTAGTGACTCTGGGTGGGGGTGTGATACTCCACGGTTGGTCAAGACGGGTTCGACATTTGCACGCATCTTCATGGACGATGACTGAGACGCACAAGCTTATCATGAAAGGGCCTTATTCTCGGATTCGGCATCCATCCTACTTGTCCTATATCCTGTCCTTCATCGGACTCGTGCTCATGATGCCCTCTGTGGTAACAATCATGCTTCTTGTTGGTATTCCTGGGTACTATTCTGCAGCAGTGCGAGAGGAACAACTCCTGATTTCCCACTTCGGCAATAACTATCGAAACTACATGATGAAAACCGGCCGGTTCGTACCCAAACTGAGAAAGCATGACTCGCTTAGAGATTATGTGGTTACGACATAGTAGGTCGCATTTACCAAAACGATAAAAAGTAAGATTCGACGCCAATCGTTTACCTCTTGGAGGAATTAAAATGCATGGTAAGGTTTGGAGCTATATCACAGACAAGCTCGAGCGCGAGGGTGCCTTGCACATGTCCTTGCTGGATCCCGATCCTCTCAAGATGACAACCGAAACAGTCGTAGAAATGGCAAAGCTTGCTGAAGCAGCCGGTTCGGATGCTATCATGATAGGAGGCAGCACAGCATTCGGCATCATCGACGAATCCGTGAAGGCAATCACGGAAGCCGTGGACATACCCACGATACTCTTCCCAGGTAACCTTACGGGTGTATCAAAACATGCTGATGCGATGTACTTCATGAGCCTTCTGAATAGCACTAATCCGTACTGGATTATCGGGGCGCAAGCATTGGCCGCAGCTAACGTAAAAATCATCGGGATTGAAGCGATTCCAATGGCTTATCTCTTGGTGGCACCAGGGAAGACCGCTGCATGGGTTGGAGATGCTAAGGTGTTTCCACGGGAGAAGCCAAAGATTGCCCTGATGTATGCACTGGCAGCTGAGCTTCTCGGCTTCAAGTTAGTGTATCTTGAAGCTGGCAGCGGCGCCGAGGGTAATGGAGTTCCCTCAGAGATGATCACTACTGTTTCGCAGTATGTGGACATTCCTGTGATTGTTGGTGGGGGCTTCAATGATGCCAAATCCGTTACTAATGCCATCAAGGCTGGTGCGTCAATTGTCGTTCAGGGCACCTATCTCGAGAAGAACGTCTTGGAAGACAAGGGTGCAGGTCTCAAGAAAATCGTGAAAGCACTGAAAGAGGCGGGCGCGAAGCGGGTCTAATGTGCAGCGCGAGGTATTTGTGCTGGTCATGTTTAAATAGTTGTCATGATTTCAGGAACCGAAGCATGTCCACGGAGGATGAATATCATTGTCCAGCAAGACTGAGTTGTTGAAAGCAATGCTGCTAGACCTCAGTCGTGCTTCTCAAGACAACGTGCAAGCAAGCATTATAATTTCGAGGTCGCAGGGTCTCACAATCTGTTCCTACTTTCCTGAGAGCATAGAATCTGGTGTTGTCCCCGACGAGGATATCATTGCCGGGCGATCCATGCAGATCCAGATGGAAACCAGGAAAGTCTTCGAACAACTGAAGCGCGGTCCATTCATCAGGATGCTCGTTGAAGGCGATAGTGGGTACATTATCATCTGTGATGCCGGTGAGAATGCCATACTTGCGGTTCTGACTAACAAGCGGGCCAACATTGGGTACATGTTTTTCATGATGACTAGAATAGCTAGGCGCATCGAACAAATACTGTAGAATCTCCATTCCAGCTATTTTTTATGGCTCTCGAATTTTCCCTCGAACTGTAATCAGGCGTGGTAAATACAATGTCAGATGAAAAGCCAGATGCAAAGAAGGATAACGACGAAACTGAAGATGAATGGGCGAAATGGCGACAGGCAGGTGTTATAGCCAAAGCGGCGCTTAATATCGCTCGTCCCATGGTAAAGCCAGGAACCAAAGTAATTGACATAGTCGAATCTGTCGAGAAATACATCCTTGAGAATGCATCCGGCATGGCCTTTCCGTGCAATGTAGCACTCAACAGTGTCGCTGCACACTATACTTCTCCCCTAAATGACGAAACTGTGATTGAGGATGGTGACCTTGTGACAGTTGACTGTGGAGCCCACATAGACGGTTGTATTTCAGATACTGCATTCACAATCGCGTTGAATCCCGAACATGAGGGCTTGGTGAAAGCCTCGGTGGATGCTACGAATGTTGCAATCAGGATGATGCGGCCGGGTGCCAAACTGAACACCATCGGTGCTCTCATCGAAGACACAATCAAGAGCGCTGGCTTCGAGCCTATCAAACAGCTCAGCGGTCATCAGCTTCAGGAATACGAGCTACATTCAGAGAAGCAGGTGCCATGTGTTTCAGGTAAATCTGAAGTGAAGGTAGAAGAAGGTGAGATCTACGCAATTGAAACCTTTGCTAGTACAGGTTCAGGTAATGTAACTGATCTCCCCAACCCTCTAATCTATCAGCTTCTGCCAATTAGAGTCCCTGTTCGATTTAAAGGAACGAAACAGCTTCTCTCGATTGCTAGAAGGGAGTACAAGGAGTTTCCATTTGCCGAACGTTGGCTAGCTGAGAAAATGAAACATGCTACCCTCAAAATGGCTATTCGAGAGCTTTCGCAGAAAGGTGCTCTTATTTCGCACAACATACTTACTGAGGAGAAGGGCGAGTTAGTTTCCCAGCATGAACACACGGTGATAGTCACGGAAAATGGACATGAGCAGACGACCTAGTGCCTTTTGCATCATGATTCGCTTTCTGAGCCCTTTAGCGCCTGTAAGATGTAGAATCCGTGCTGGGCTAAAACGTTAAAAGTCCCTTTTGATATGTGTACTTTGGGTCAGGGAGACTGTCGCGACAACATACACATGTCCAGTGATATCTGGCACGTCTTTTCCCCCTCGCTAATCCAGTGGAGGTGCTGAATTGGAGAACTCGCGTGGAGCTATCTCAGACAATGGCAAATCAGCAGGCAGTGATGTTGAGAGTCATGCATGTCCTGAGTGTGGGTCTAGCGCAGTTGTTGAGGATATCGCGCGAGGGGAACGTGTCTGTGGAGGATGCGGTCTTGTCCTCTCAGATCATCGTATCGATACCGGTGCCGAATGGAGGGCATTCAGCTCTGAGGAAGGTGATGCCCGTAGTCGTGTTGGTGCTCCTATGAGATACACCGTCCATGATAAAGGACTATCCACAGTCATTGACTGGCGGGATAGAGACCTTTCCGGACGCAAACTCACCCCTTCACGAAGATCCGAGATATACCGCCTCAGGAAGTGGCAAATTCGGTCGCGCGTTCATAGTTCGATGGACCGCAATCTTGCGCAGGCTATGTCGGAGCTGGAACGGTTATCATCCCAGCTTGGACTTCCTACACCAATCAGAGAACTTGCAGCACTCCTCTATCGCAAGTCAATCATGAAGAAACTGGTACGCGGTAGATCGATTGAGGCTATGGTGGCAGCTTGTCTTTATGCCGCATGCAGGATTCGGATTAAGCCTCGTCCACTGGATGAAGTCGCGGATGCATCCCGTGTTAACAAGAAGAAGCTTGGTCAATGCTATCGGTTGCTTCTTCGCAGTTTGAATTTGAGAATCCCACTGAGCAGTCCTGTACACTATATATCTCGCTTCGCCTCGGAGCTAAGGCTCTCAAGCCCTGTTCAATTGAGAACTGTAGAGATTCTGAATCAAAGCCGAGCCATAGGTCTCACGATTGGACGTGACCCGCTGGGTTTGGCGGCAGCTGCAATCTATGTTGCATCAATCATGCTTGACGATCGTCGAACGCAGCGTGAAATCGCTGAGGTTGCTCGTGTCACAGAGGTCACGGTCCGTAATAGATACAAGGAGATTGTATCGAAGCTCAAAATTGACACGCTCAATTCTGTATGACAGTGCTCATACAAGATTGGATGGATTTCCCTGATAGAAACTACATCTTACTATTAGTCCACAAGCGACCACTAGTCGCTGCGAGCCCTATCTCCGGCCTCTCCTCTGGAAAGTCCAATCGACAATAACCATCTCTTCGGGGAAACCAAGTTTTCCCAATACTTGAGTTATGGTCCCACGATGGTCGCCCTGAAGTTCGACATGACCATGCTTGGCAGCTCCCCCGCACGCCAGTTTGCTCTTCAGTTTGGTCGCCATCTCACCAATGTCAATGGTCTTATCAAAGCCAGATACTACGGTGGTTAGCCTTCCCCACTTGCGGCGCTCGATGGTCACAGTGATTCTTGCTTCTTCCTGTGCTATCGTTTCACAAACACACAAGTCGGTGGGAAGTCCACAGTTCGGACAAATGCCTCCTTCATCGCTCACTAAATCAGTTACTCCTAATTCATTGCTGTAGCTTTGCGCTGAACTCTGTAGGTTAATTCTGACATATAAGTGCTTTCGGATAAGTGAATCATGAGCCGCTTTCTTTGAGCTAAAAAGAGTAAAGAACACAGTCACAATGCTTTCGTACTCATGTCTGGGCAAGTTTTGATAGTTGATGCATTGAGTGTTGGGTCCGGTCGTCGTGGAAGTTCGCGCGACTCAATTGGATGTGGTCCGCGCACAGTGGCTGGCGTAATGGAGACTCATGCGGTTCCCTGCAGAATCAAGAGAGCTGAGGATGTTCTATTTGCGAAAGGTCGAACTCGGGGGTTTGAACATCTAGCTATTAGCGCGATGACGATGGACTTGCCAGCTACTCTGAGCATTGCCACACAGTGGCGTTGGACACACCCCAGAGGAAGAATCATCGTCGGGGGACCAATTGCATCGAGGCCTCATGATGTTCTAACGGAGATCCGGCCTGATGTACTCGTGATAGGAGAGGGGGAGGCAACCCTTGATGAGCTGCTCCTCGCTGGTTTTCTTGAGGAAAACATCGATTTAGCTCAGATTGCTGGGATTGGTTACATGAATGGTTCTTCTCCAGTTGTTACAGAACCTCGCAAGCTTCTTTCCGCCGCTGATATCTCCATACGGTATCAACCATCTCGTATTAGGATTGTAGACTACCCAGCATACCAAGCCAGCAGGGTTTACGTAGAAGCCATTCGCGGGTGTTCGAACTTCAGGCGGACATCTCTCACTCTGCCAGACGGTCGAAAGTGTTCCGACTGCAATAATTGTGACTCCGCTGATCCGCATGAACGGCTGGATTGTCCGGAGAACATTCCCCCTGGTTGTGGTTTCTGCAGTGTACCTGCAGTGTGGGGTTCTCCAAGAAGTCGGTCTCAGCAGTCCATTGTCAACGAGGTAAGAGAGCTCCTAGACTTGGGAGTTCACAGAGTTGTACTGGAGGCTCCTGGCTTCCTAGACTACATGCGCGGGAGCGAACCACTCACCGATCCATGCCACCCTCCCGCCAATCTCGAAGCATTAACCAAGCTGCTAAAGGAACTCAAATCACTTCCTCAACTTTCTGAGGGAACGGCTCATCTATCCATTGAGAATCTAAAGGCGTGTTTGTTTACGGATGCAGTTGCAGACGTTTTCACAAAGCACCTCGGTGATACAGCCCCCAATATTGGCATTGAAACTGGCTCCGAACAGCATATGCGCCAAATTGGCAAGTGTGGTAGTCCTCAAGATGTAGTGAGAGCTGTTAGAATCGCAAAGGCTCATGGAATGTGTCCCTACGTTTACTTCATCTATGGCCTTCCTGGCGAGAGCTTGGCCACTGTGGAAGAGTCGGTCAAACTAATGCACCAACTAGACAAGGCAGGCGCCGCTCGAATCATAATGTATGGGTTCCGTGCCCTGCCGGGGTCAGCCTTTGAAGAATTTCAGGAACCTAACATGCGTGACCCTGGGGGGGAGCGCCTGCGAAAGGAAGCAAACCACATCAATCGTCGCAAGAAGGAAACCTATGTTGGCAGAGTGATACGGGGGATTGCTGCCGAACCATCTTGGAGCCGCCACGGTTATACTATGGTTTACCCTCTGGGTGATGGGCCACTCATGACAGTTCACGGCGGATATTCTCCTGGAGCCATTGTGAATGTCAAAGTGATGGAGGTGTTGAGTGCCGGTCTGCTTGGCGGAGTGGTCGTTTAGGGCGGCGACTTACCCGTTGTCTAAGGCAAAACTTCTTATTGTCAACTTTGAGTGACCCCGGCTGGTGCTCTAGTATGGTCTACACTTGCTTTTCCTGTAAGCACGAAGTTACGCCCGAAGGACTGAAGA
Source organism: Candidatus Thorarchaeota archaeon (assembly GCA_023134215.1). Lineage (GTDB taxonomy): Archaea > Asgardarchaeota > Thorarchaeia > Thorarchaeales > Thorarchaeaceae > WTCK01. The sequence goes on from JAGLUV010000035.1 coordinate 6,792, forward strand.
CATTGCCCGGCGTGAAGTGCCCCTACTGTGGTGGACGAATTCTGTACAAGGTTCGCCCTCCTGTTGTTAAGCGAGTTAAGGGAGTCTAGTTCGTTTTCCTTTTTCTTTCGTAATGTTCTATGGCTTGTATACAAGGAGCGCTGCTACTACAATCGAAGCCAGGAATAGCATCACAAAAAGGATAGACAGAATCTTTCTTTTTAGAGCATATCTCAAAACCTACTCCTCCATTTCACCCAGGAGAATTGCCCCTAGCTTCTCTAGATTTTCAATTCCTCTTATTTCTCCCCCAAAGAGCGGAACTACCGTCAAGCTCAGATCAGAGTACAGGTCTCTGATATCCTTGAGGTTTGCCTGCTGCATTTGCCGTCGTGTAGCACAAAACTTGCACGTTGGATTCGGTGGCACAAGATGATTCACCACCATATTACTGACAGGTATTTTCCATTTGTCCAAGCTATGCATAAGCCGTTGAGTTTCAAAGACGGCCATCGCTTCAGGTATTAAGACTACCACAAACTGCGTCAACTCAGGGTCGGACAGCTCGATTCGTGCAGCTCGTATCTTTTCCTTCATCAACTGCATCATCTGCCAAGAATTTTCTTCTTGTTCAGCTCCTCCGAACATGCCCTTGAGACTGGCCATCATTGAGCTCATTCTTTGTCGCATTGTGAGTAGCTTTCCCATCCAGCTGTCAAGAAGATCTGGCAGCTCTAACAGCTTCAGAGTATGCCCGGTGGGGGCAGTGTCGAATATGACCCGGTCGTAGGAACTGTCTTCCAGATATTCCAACATCTTCCCGAAAGCCATTGCTTCATCAGAGCCTGGCGGGGACATGCCACCCATATCTCCCATTAACTGTGCAGCCATAGCTCCTTCGGATCCCATCGCGCCTGATCCCATTGCATCTTGGAATTTGGCCATTCCCTTCTCGGTGCTTATCTCCAGTCCCCAGAGATTATCTATACCTTCTATTGACACTTCCTCGCCGCCGCTCAAGTTCTGGTCAAAACTATCACTAAGACTGTGGGCTGGGTCGGTTGACAAGATTAGAGTTCTGAAACCTTGCTTGGCTGACAGAATTGCCATTGCACCGGCGCAGCTGGTCTTTCCAACGCCACCCTTCCCGCCAGAGAGTATGAACTTGATATTACCGTTGTAGACTATATCCTTGATACCCATAGACTTCGACTCGTGAAGTTTCGCACCACAATACATAATGAGGCTTTTGGAATGGATTCCGAATTAACGCAGTAACGGGTTTTAACGGAAATATGCTAGCTCACTCACATGGAAACGAATAACTCTATTAATGATATCACTGGAGCACACTGGAGGCTCTCACAATCTCGTTTCCACAAGTCCGAACCACTGCTGAACAATTCCCATCCACGATTCTGCGGCTACTTCGTCTTGAGGTTCCTCCAGGCATGCCCCTCGCCAATGAGGAGATTGTGAAGCTATTCAACCCAATATCTATCGTCATTGTGATGATTGATAACTTCGGTCTGTTCGAGGCGGTTGTCTACAAACCCGAGGCATTGATCAAGAACTTGGAAGTGCTCGCGCTCATTGAAACAGACGACCCCTATGCAATACCTGTAATCAACTCAATACTCCGTGGGCCTCCCGATCAGCAGTTCCACCTGCTGCAATATGTGAAAAGCCATGGCAAGTTCACTCATGCCATCTGCCGTGAAGACGACATGAGCGCTTTTGGTTTTGATTCCACATACACCGTAAACCCGCGTGACGACATGGCAACTTATGTCGAGTCAACAAAGAAGGTCTTCCGCAGTGAATTACTATTTATGCACTTTCTAGACTTTGAGAGCCTCTATGCCCAATATGGGCATCGAACACCCCCGAAGACACTACTCGAGAAGATAGTGCGACGCACAGACAACTGGATCAAGGTCCTGTATCGTCAAGCAAGGGAGGATACTCTATTCATGATAATAGGCAATCACGGACGCCATCCGGTTCCTCTGAACTACGAGGGCAAGCTTGCAGAATGGAGAAAGGCAAATTCCCCAATCGCAATTATACTGCAGAAGCGTGCGCAACAAACTAGCTAAATAGCGTTGGAACCCCGAACAGAATTGCGATTATGCCCAGAACTAAACAGAGCTTCCAGAAACTAACTCGCCGTGCGAGGCGCAGAAGAAACTCCATCGATAAAAGACCAGTCACAAACACAATCACTTCAATCAGAAACAAGTCTATGATACTCACAGGCAATGGCGACCCGCCTATCACTACATCCAGTACAAATATGCCCACAACAGCGGGAACGCTCATGAGGAAACTGAACTTCATCGCTGCCTCCTTGTCAATTCGCTGCATGAGCAGAGACGAAACAGTCACTCCTGATCTGCTTAATCCAGGCAGTACAGCAAGACCTTGAAGCAATCCTGAAACTAACGCCTCCTTGTCATCGATTTCACGTCCTACTTCTTCCGATGCACTATCTCTTCTAGTAGGCATGTACAAGACAATCGCTGTGACTACTAGAAGGGTTCCAATCACTACATTCAACATTTCACCGTTGATTGTGGCTAGGCTACCCTTGAGCACAAAGTACAGCGGAATCGCAGTCACCGCTGTGCCCACCGTAGCGATGAGAAGGCGTCTGAACATCAGCTTGTCTTTCATAGTCAGCAATCCCATGATGTCTCGCGGATAGCGCGCAATCACGGCCAAAGTTGTTCCGATGTGCAGCCAAATCACGAGTGTGAGGAGGCTCTCGCTTGGCACTGCGCCCATGCTGTAGACAAAGAGCACTGCCTGCCCCTCACTGCTGATTGGGAGCCACTCCACAAGACCTTGAATCAGAGCTACTATTACTTGCCACAGTTCCATTTGATGGGCCTCTCACCGCCCCTGAAGTACCGAAGATTTAAAAGCTCGCCCAAATGGCTCTGCTTCTTGGAGTGTAGTACACAAGATGGTTCTCGATAATGGAAGGTTTCTAACACAAGAACTAGCAAACGTTACTCAGATGCTAGAAGAACACTTCCGTGTAGTGGTATCAGCACACAAGATAGCTGCCAACGTTCTCACTGATTGGCTTGATGAACACAAGACCGTGAGCAAGAAGGACTTGGCAAAGGTAACCGCTCTGGAAGAGAGGGGCGATGAACTCAAGCTTGCCTTGATGAAGAAACTGGCCGATGCCAACTCTCTGATGCAACGCGAGGACCTACTACGTCTTGTGCATTACAATGACAAGCTTGTGGACGGGGCTGAAATCGCCTGCCATCATCTTGCTGCCGTCATGGACAGCTGGGTTCCTGAAGGCGAACTGAAGAAGAAGTTGCAGGAACTGGGCGGCCTAGTCATGTCGATAGTTACTGAGCAGAGGGAGGCAGTCAGGTTCCTCTCAATCAACATGGAGACTTCCATGAAGAAAGCGGACGAGATTTGCAGGATTGAAAAACAGATTGACATCGTGCAAAGAGATACACTTCTACCACTCTACACGTCCGAAATCGGTCTAGCAAAGATTCTCCGATTGAGAGACTTTGTGAATGTGATGGAAGAGATTGCTAACCTCAGCGAAGATGCAGCAATCACAATCCGTTCGTTGTCACTAACGCTGCACACATAGTTTGGCCGGTGCCTTGTTTGTCCAAAAAGCTCGAAGAGGTTGCTGTGGCTGATTTAGTCGGCGATAGGGCCATTGTTTGGGATTCCAAGCATGGAATGCAACTATATGGCAATGGCTATTTTGGACAGCCAGTAGGAATAAGGAAACCAAAGAGTGCGGAGTTTGAAACGCCCCTAGAGCTATCACTTCTCGAAGCGGCATACCTGACAAAAATCGGTGCTCTTAGAGTCAACGTCGCAACCAAGAAGCGACCACTGACGATGGATAAGATTGTCGAGATTGGGAGCACCTTTGCTGATGAGTTTCTTGACCGTTTCTTAGTGTACTCTCACCTTCGTGAACAGGGCTATATTGTACGCCCCGGTTTGAAGTTTGGTACTGATTTCGCAGTCTATAGGAAGGGTCCTGGAAAGGATCATGCCCCTTTCATGGTCCATGTAATTTCAGGCAGTAAAGGATTAGTTCCTCTTGACATTGTTAGGGCTGGCCGGCTAGCAACAAGCGTTAAGAAGAAATTCATAATTGCAACAATCAAAGAGAATGCGGCAATCGCCTACTACTCCTTCATTTGGCATCGTCCGTGAGTAGGCTGGAACACTCGTGCCCATCCTTCGCTCCTCATACCTTCTCGTCCAGATGAGGAACACAAATAAGCATTATCGATACAATGTCATCTGACCCGCGAGGGAGAATCCTAATGGCAGACAAAGCTGAAAACGCGAAAGCCTTTGGCTTGCTTTTAGCTCAGGCGTGGGAGAATACCCCCTCCTTCATCTGCAGCAATGATGACTATATGTATGTTTTATTTCCAGTTGACGATACCATGGAGAAATGGATTGAGGCGTCGATCACTTTTCCCGATGGCACTCTTGATCAGCAAGAAATACCTCCAATTAGGGCTATCGCCCTTTTAGTCGAGGAGCTAAAGGTATTGTCCAGCTACGGTGTTGAGTCATTGGTTTCATCAAAGGGCAAGCTTGATGCGGCAGCAGGACGACTAGGGACCCTCACATGACATAGAGGTATCTACATCTGAACTGGGCGTAATGCTCTTAGTCCTGATTTCTGGACAAGGACGGTCAAGTCAAATGTCGGACAAACTTGTTGTATGTTCTTCATGTGGGGAAGAAGTACCCGGAGGTAGGTTTTGCAAATCTTGTGGCATCCCACTTCGCGAACATTCAGATTTGGTCGATTTCGGTGATGAAGAAGACGCTCCCCCTTTGATTGCTCCTGTTTCCGATGAGTCTCTTAAGCTGCCTGAGTTTGGTGTTATAGTCAAGGGGATGGATGAGAACGCATTATGCAGTCTTCTATCTCGGGCGGAGATATCAGTATTGGATGTTGAGTTGGACCGCCTAATAGAGGAGGTTCAGGCGACAAGGCAAGCGCTACGTCTGGAACATGCAGACAAGGACGCCCTCGCGGCCAGAGCGGAACACTTGCGCGAAACCCTAGAGGGAGCGAAGAAGCGCAGGAGCGAGCTATTGGAAGTCAAATGGACTCTAAGGGTCGAGCAAATCATTGAGGAACTAAAGAGTCTGGAATCCAAGATATCAAAGC